>JADJOX010000002.1 GCA_016713565.1 Ignavibacteriota bacterium | reverse complement strand
TATTTGAATTTTGTTGTTTATTTAATCCTCTTATTCTGCGTATGCCTAATATCTAAATTCTAGTTCTTCAATTGTTATATAACTTTTTGCCTTCAATTGAATTCCATCTACTCTCATTCCGCTAATTTCAACTTTTTGTTTATTGGGATCTGAGACAGAATAAATATATAATAGATCTGGACTTGGATTAATATCCAAATAAAATGTTCCATTTGTTAGTTCGCTTATAGTTTCTACTCTTTTCAATTCTAGTCCATCAATAACTACAATAATTGCTCCCAAATCGATTCTTGGTGATTCAATATTATAAATATTATTCTCCATTTCAACAAATCCAGTTACTTGATCTGCACCATTAAATATTGGTTTATTACCTGACCCATATGCTCCGATTATTATTGGAAATTTTTCTGAACCACTTGAAGTAGGATTAAATTGCTCCCTCCATTCTTCCCCTCGTTTAAATAATATTTCATCTCCAGGATTAAAATACATTGTATTTAATTTTGAAATAGTTTGCCAAGACGTTTCTGGAGTTAAACCATCATAATTATCATTACCATTTGTTGCATCTATGTAATAAGTTGTTCCATATAGCCTCAAAGTTATCATTAAAAATAATAGTATTTTCTTCATTCTTGTTTCGATTAGGTAATATTTACATGTAAATATTTATTTACATAATGTTTATTTCCATATAGACATAAACACCAAATTATTTGATAATAAATCCACCCAACTTATCCAGACGGGTCCTTCAAAGTTGGGTATGTAGGTTAGGGGTCTAACCCGTGTTAACCTAATTGCTTGGTATGTCCTCGGTTTTTATATCAACGGAATTTCCCTTTTCATCAATATGAGTTTTTCCGTTTGATTTCTGTTTGGCAAAAATAGATTTATTTTTATGGTTCCCGTTCCTCGAATACGTATAGGCATATTTATAATAGTAGGAGCCGTAATTATTTTTCAAGTTGAATTTATTCAAAAGTACGCCTATGAAAGTCGGTTCCTCAATTTTCTTAAGCTGTTCAACGGATTTCTTTACAAGATCGAGATCGGTTTTATTTGCCATAGCGACAAGTACTGTTTCATCCACTATTCTTGAAAGAATAATAGAATCCGCGAGAGTTACCAAAGGCGGCGAATCTAAAATCACTATATTAAAATCATTTCTTAAACGATTTAAAAATGATTTCATTCCTTTCGAGTCAAGTAATTCTGTCGGGTTAGGCGGAATAGTGCCGGCGGGAACTACAAACAGATCTTCGATACTTGTTTTTTTAAATAAATCTTCATAACTGCATTTCCCCACAAGGTAATCCGTAAAACCGGGAATTCTTGTTAATCCGACCATATTATGTATTCTGGGTCTTCTTAGGTCACAGTCTATAATAACCGTTTTATTTCTTGCTTGAGCGAAACTGCCCGCGAGATTGAGCGAAACCAAGGATTTTCCTTCGGACGGAGCCGAGGAAGTAACTAAAATTACTTTCGCGTTGCCGTCTATTTTCGCGTACCTTATTATTGTTCGTAAAGATTTAAACGCGTCGGATGCTATTGTGTTTGTTTCATCGGCGACGATAAGTTCCGAAAATTTTCCCGTAGTATTAAATGACGCTATTTCGGGAATCCATGTCAGGAAGCTGATATCGGCGTCTTCAATGTCTTCGGGGCTTTTAACGGATTTATCGAACATATTTCTCAGAATCGCATAAGCGAATCCGAGTCCCAAACCCAAAGACAAGCCTATTAAAATAATTCTTAAACGCGATGGTTTGGCGGGTACCTCGGGAATTCTTGCGTTGCTTAAAATTAAAACGCTTCCTGAAGTTGCCTGTTCGTTAATTAAAGCTTCCTGATATTTTTCTTCGAGGAGAAGATATAATTTTTCGTCAGCGGATCTTTGTCTTTCCAGTCTGGCAAGATCAATAGACCTTTCGGGAAGTTTATCGAATCTGCCTTTAAAATCATTTAAGTATTTTGATAATTGCGCGTGAGATGATTTGAGTGAATTATATTTTACTTCTTCCTCAAATATTTTTTGAGTAAGAGCTTTAATTTCCTGCGGACTCGCGGCAAGAATTGTATTTTGGAATTCATCCGTTTTTTGCCGAGAGTTTCCCTTAGCGTTAAAATTTTATTATCATACTGTTTTATTAAATCGTCTTTATTGTCTGATCGTGTTTTACCAAGTTTGGCGAATTCCTTCTGCGCTTCTATTTCGGCGATTTGTTCCTGCAGTTTCAGCAAAAACGGCTCGTTGGCTTTTGACTCAAGATATTTTGAAACCGACATATCCTGTTTTCTCAATTCACTTTTGTATTGGTCCAACGCGCTTTTTGAAATTGCCAAATCGATAGATACGCTTTGCACTTTCGATTCCAAATCCGTCATTGAATTTATTAAATTTGAAGCCTGCGCGTCCAATTCAATCGCGCCGCCTTTAAGCTGATAAATTTTATAATCATTTTCGGCTGTTTTAAATCGTCGAATTTATGCTGTTTTTGGTTTTCCAAAAATTCCTTAACTCTTGAGACTTGCTTTCTGTTATCGAGCAGATTGAATTCCCTGTAAACATCGGCATACGCGTTCGCGATTAAAGAAGCTTCAAACGGCGATGGACTTTCGCAGGTTATTTCGATAAAATCCAATTTCGGCACTTGGTTGATGGAAACAATATTTTTCAGCATGTTTGCAATTGTTTTATCCGATTTTAAATCACCCGAATTTTTATTAAAAATGTTTTTGTTGAATATTAATGAGAATTTATCTTTTTGACCCAAAACTTTGAAAGAATCTATAATAACCTGCGCGACTCTTTCTCTAATAGTAATATTGTTCATTGTGTGGATTTCATTAGCGATGAATCTATCGGATTGGCTTCCGCCGCTGCCAAGTTCATTAAGAAGCGGCGCCTCAAGAATATTTCCTTCGGGCGGAGAGATTTTTAATGTCGTTTCAGCTTGATAAATATCTGTCGCGGAAATAGCGTATCCAATTGATAATGCAAATACAATTAAAAATATTATCACTACATGTAACCAATGCTGACGGATCATGTTAAAATAATCTAAAATTGTTTTTGGCTTATATTGAATAATTTTAGAGCTGCCATTTATATTTTGATTTGCATGAATACCGGAATTATTCATTTTATTTCCTAATATTTATATTTTTTTCTGACACAAACTTTTAATTTGATAAGTATTCGATTTTTTGGTTTTGTTTTAATTAGTGCAGCTGCAGTGTTTTCTTTTTTTGTTTGCTTTGGATTCTCTTTCGTTTCGACACGTTTCGCTGACAACAAACGAAAGATTTTATACAACTAAATTCCCGCGAATTACAACTTAATGACTTTTTGTTTTTTGTTTTTCCTCACAGCTTCGCCAATTGAGTCACATTTTCTAAAACTCGTTTGATTTATTTTTGCTTTTATTTAAATATTTTTGAAGGTTTATTGGCAAGGACATACCAATCTTAAGAATTGAAAAATTCCAAGAATAGATTAAATCAGCTTGACCCCTAAAACCTACACAACAAAATTTTTTTACTCTTTTAAACTTTTATAAGTTTATAAATTTTATTCAAAATTCCCTTTGGGATTTCGTTTTTTAAAGCGTGCTCCGTATTTTCCAAAAGCTCAATAAAATCTTTAAATCTCCCAATATTCTGCAAAATGTAAAATTTCAATTCAGATTTTAAATGCTTCGGATAAAAAACATATTTAAATAAATCTTCCTCTTTTACTTCCATCCCCCATCCTCATTGGTATTATAATCCAACTTTCATGTTTTTTAGATTTTTTTAAAAACTTTTTTTTGGTTTATCATTTTTCTTTCAATTTTGTGAGCCGGCTCACTTTTGTGGGATAGAAAGGCTGAAAATTTGGTCAAAAAGTTTACTTTAGATTCAAATAATAAATTCGATAATCTGTAAAAAACAAATAGCGGATTTATTTTTTGCGTAATACCGGGTTAATTTTATTTATTGGCTTGATTCAAATTACTTTCGGGTTGAATTTTGCGGAATCCGACGGTTTATCGTTAAATGGTCGGGTTATTCACTCATTTACAAATGAACCGCTTGCATATGCAACTATTACTTTCCCAGAAACTTCAGTCGGCGCAATAAGCGATGAAAACGGCGAATTTAATGTATCGGTTCCATCCAACGCCGCTGAAATTCAAATAAGTTATTTAGGCTATAAAACACAGTTAATTGAAATTACAGAAATCAACGTTGAAAATTTTCTAATTATAAGAATGGTTCCAAAGGACATTCTCTTGCAGGAAGTAGCAATCTATAACACAAAATCTTCAAATTATGAAAAAGTGGAAGTGAGCAGTCTCTCTCTGCAAACCGATAGAATTGAGAAAATTTCCAACGCGATGCCGGATGTGCTAAGGTCATTTCAATCTTTGCCCGGAATTAGCGCAAATAATGAATTCAGCGCCGAATTTAATGTAAGGGGCGGAAATAAAGACGAAAATCTTATTCAGGTTAACGGTACTCAAGTCTATGAACCTTACCATTTGAAAGAAGCGCAAAACGCTAGTGTAGGCGTTTTCAATGTTGAACTAATTGATAAGGTAAATATTGTAACGGGCGGATTCAGCGCAAGATACGGAGACAGACTAAGCTCTGTTGCCAATATTGAGTACCGCGAAGGAAACAATTATCAATTGAAAGGAGCGGCGACTTTAAGTCTGGCTTTCATCGACGGGTACATAGAAGGTCCTTTGTTTAAAGACGCTTCAATAATTGCAGCCGCGAGAAAAACTTATATGGAATATGTAAAGGAAATTACGGATTTCGGATATTCTGAGGTTAAAAGCGCTGAACCGACATTTTATGATATTCAGGGAGTTTATTCGCAGAAGTTTTCCAACAGTTCAAAATTAAAATTAAGCTTTATTCATTCGGGCGATAATTGGACTTATAATCCGGGAGCGGATGTAATAACTTCTAATTTCGAAAAGCAATATTTTTCTCAGCAAGGCAGATTTCAAATACAAACTTTAACCGAAAACACTCAAAAAGCTAATTATTACAGCAGTCTAATTGATCTGCAGCTGACAAATATTTTGGGAAAAGATATTTTTTTAAAAAATAGTATCTCTTATTATGATCAGCGGGATCACGAAAATTTTGTTACAAGAAATGTTTATAATGAAGATATTTATGCAAATGACCATTTTTTCATCAGCAATACAAATACTCATTTATATAACTATGATTTAACAATAAAAACTTTAGAATTTGCTGCTGAGATAAATTATCAGTTATCTCCATATTATGACATAAAATCGGGTCTTCAGTATAAAAAAATTATTTTATGACCAAAATAATTTAATGAATAGAATTGTAAATAATTCTGCTTATACGCCGGAGTTTATTGATACGTTTAACACAAGTTTTGTAAGCGATCTTGCGCATTTATCGAATATAGATAACGCGTATTCTTATAAAAATTCAGGTTATGTTGAAAATATAATTCAGATAAAAGATAATGTAATTTTAAATATCGCGGGAAGATTTGATTATTTTGATATGAACAAGGAAACGACTTACAGTCCAAGATTTAATATTGCGTATTCAACGGATTTCGGCACAGTATTTAGAGCCGCTTGGGGTCATTATTATCAAACGCCAATTTATACACAGCTTAAATATTCCAATTCTTCGCCAAACAATACAAAGTCGCAGATGGCAATTCATTACGTTGCCGGAATTGAGCAGGATTTTAATTTGTCAAATTCCAAAATCAGCACATTAAAAGTGAAACTCGATTTATATTATAAAGATTATCAGAATTTAATTTCATCATATTATTCACATTACAGCAAATTATTTTATTCACGCAATAATGACGCGGCGGGTTTTGCCAAAGGGATTGATACTTATATATTACTGAATATTCCCAGATTTTATACTTGGGTAAGTTATGGATATTTGGTTGCGATGGAAGACGAAAAGAACGACAATAAAGGTGCATATCAAAGGCTTACCGGGCAAACGCACACATTTTCTTGGGTTACTGATTTTAATTTGGGAAGCGGCTGGTCGCTTAATTCAAAATATTATTATGGTTCGGGTTTCCCTTATGCAGAAAAAACTCTGTATTATTATAAAGAAAGCAACGAATATATTTGGGAATCCGAGCCGAATACTACTTCAATTTTACCGGCATACAGCCGACTAGATTTCAGAATATCCAAAATGTTTTAAATTATCTAATTATGCGTTAAATACTTTTTTTTGAAATCAGCAACGCGTTAAATCATAAAAATATAAGAGGATACGAATACTCGTTTGACAGTAAGGGCAACCCAAAAATAACTGAAATAGCTCTTTGGCCTCTTCTCCCTTCTTTTGGTATAAAAGTTGAATTTTAGTTTAAGTTTTTAGATTAATTTTCAAGCAATAAAATAATTATCAATTCTTCATAGCTTTATTTTTGCAAACAATTTTTATCCATTCTTTTTATCAATTTATAATTCATAATTATTTTGCGCGATTAGGTTAAAAAATTACGTAAAATGGTTTAATTAATTATTTATATTTGCGGACAATTAAAACGTTTTAACATAACTAAAACATAATCATAAAAGAACCAATTTTCATAAGGAGAACATCATGGCTGTACTTCACTCAATTGATTGGTTGGTGATTGCCGCTTACTTTTCAATCATTTTAGGATTGGCTTGGTGGGTAATTAAAAAACAAAAAAATACTTCAACCGATTATTTTCTTGCCGGAAGACATTTGGGATGGTTTATCGTCGGTGCTTCTATTTTCGCTTCTAATATAGGTTCCGAGCATCTCGTAGGTTTGGCAGGCTCCGGCGCAACAGACGGAGTTGCGATGGCTCATTATGAATTGCACGCCTGGTGTCTTTTGGTTTTAGGCTGGGTAATGGTTCCTTTTTATCTTCGTTCAAAGGTTTTTACAATGCCGGAATTTCTTGAGAGAAGATTCTCCCCTCACGCAAGAACCGTGTTATCCGCAATTTCTTTGGTCGCTTATGTTCTAACTAAAATTGCGGTCGGCGTTTTTGCCGGCGGTGTTGTATTTTCCGTTCTTCTTCCCGAAATAAATTTTATGGGCATGGACAGTTTTTGGATTGGTTCAATTTTGGTGATCGTAATTACAGGTCTGTACACGGTTGTAGGCGGAATGGCGGCGGTCGCATATACCGAAGCTCTTCAAACGGTAATATTGATTATTGGTTCGGCATTGGTAACATATTTTGGTTTGGACGCTTTGGGCGGCTGGGCAGCGCTCAAAGAAATTGTTGGAACCGAAATGTTTAATTTATGGAAACCAATTGTTCCTGCCGGAATTGAAAGTACATGGGCTCCCGTAAGAGAGACAGGTAAAATGGCTTGGTATTTTAATGATAATTATCCTTGGATTGGAATGCTGTTTGCCGCTCCTATTGTTGGACTTTGGTATTGGACAACAGATCAATATATAGTTCAAAGAGCTTTATCCGCAAACGGTGAAACTGAAGCAAGAAGAGGATCAATTGCCGCAGCATACTTTAAATTACTGCCTGTATTTATTTTTATCGTTCCTGGAATAATTTCTTACGCACTAGCCGTAAGCGGTAAAATTCCAGCTCTTCAATCGCAATTAATTGGTCCGGATGGACATATAATAAGAGAAAACGCTCAGCAGGCATTCCCGTTAATGGTAGCAAATGTTTTGCCCGTTGGAATTAGAGGAATGGTTGTAGCCGGACTTTTAGCGGCATTAATGAGCTCGCTCGCCGGTGTTTTCAACGCTTGCTCAACTTTATTTACAATAGATTTTTATGCTCGCTTAAAACCGAATGTTTCTCAGGAAAAACTGGTTTGGGTCGGCAGAATTGCAACAACAGTTATGGTTGTTATCGGTTTGTTATGGCTTCCGGTAATTAAAGGCGGTAAAGGATTATATGATTATTTGCAAGGCGTTCAGGCTTATTTGGCTCCTCCTATATTCGTTGTGTTCTTCGCCGGAATTTTTAATAAAAGATTAAACGGCAAAGGCGCTATAGCCGCGCTATACACGGGTTTCGGTTTGGGATTGTTCAGACTAGCAATTGATACTCCGGTAAAATTAGGCACAAATTTCAGTTATACAGAAGGCTCATTCTTCTGGATTATAAATAATATTTTCTTTCAATATTACGGACTGTTAATTTTCATTATCAGTCTTGCAGTAATGTTCATTGTCAGCTACATGACTGAAGAACCGGATTATAGTAAGATCAGCGGATTAACATACCAGACAACAACCGCGGAACATAAAAAAGAAACGCGCGCAAGCTGGTCTGCAGTTGACTTAATTGCTTCGGTAATGGTAATAGTAATTATTCTTATAGCTTATATTTATTTTAACGGATAATTAATATAAAGGGAAATAATGAATAAATACGCAATCGGTTTAGATTTCGGCACAAACTCATGCAGAAGTTTAATTGTTAATATTGAAAACGGAAGAGAAATTGCTTCTCATGTTTTTAATTATCCTACGGGTGATGCAGGTGTAATTATTGATAAAAATGATACGAATTTAGCAAGACAAAATCCGGCTGATTATATCGAGGGAATTGAAATAATAGTTAAGGAAGCAATTACTAAAGCAAAAAAATCTATCAGTGATTTTGACGCGAAAGATATTATCAGTATTGGTGTTGATACAACCGGAAGCAGTCCAATGCCCGTTGACGCTGATGGAAATCCTCTTTGCTTTAAAAATGAATTTAAGACAAATAACGCGTCATACGTTTGGCTTTGGAAAGATCATACAAGTTTTGAAGAAGCTGCTGAGATCACAAAATTGGCATCTGAAATCAGACCGAATTATTTATCAAAAATAGGCGGTGTTTATTCATCCGAATGGTTTTGGAGTAAAATTCTGCATTGCAAAAATACCGCGCCGGAAGTTTATAACGAGGCACACAGCTGGATTGAAATCTGTGATTGGATTACCGGACATTTGATTGGCGATATAAATCCCATTACAGTAAAACGAAGCGTCTGCGCCGCGGGTCATAAAGCAATGTATAATGATGACTGGAACGGATTGCCAGATTCGGAATTTTTAAATACTTTGTCGCCGAACTTCGGCGATTTAAGAAATCGTTTATACGATAAAGCTTATTCTTCGGAAACTTTGGCCGGTTATCTTTCAAAAGATTGGGCTGAAAAACTCGGACTTACTTCAATGGTTGCCGTTGCGGTTGGCGCGTTTGACGCGCACATGGGTGCCGTTGGAGCTGGAATTTCCGAAGGAACTTTGGTAAAGATTTTAGGAACAAGTACATGCGATATAATGGTTACAAATTCCAAACAAAAAATAAATGATATTCCCGGCGTTTGCGGAATTGTTAGAAATTCAGTTATTGAAAATTATTACGGAATTGAAGCGGGTCAATCCGCGGTGGGTGATATTTTTCTGTGGTTTGTTAATAATTTCGTTCCCGAAAAATACGGCTCTACACTCGATGAAAAATTTGTGAATCTTGAAAATGAAGCTTCAAAATTATTGCCCGGTGAAACCGGATTGCTGGCGCTTGACTGGAATAACGGAAACAGAACTGTTCTTGTCGATGTTAGGCTGACGGGATTAATACTTGGACAAACACTTCATACTCAGCCTCATGAAATATACAGAACGCTTATAGAAGCTACAGCATTCGGCGCACTGAAAATTATTGACAGAATTGAAGATAACGAAGTACGTATAAACGATATTGTAAACTGCGGAGGTTTGGCGATTAAAAATAAACTTCTTATGCAGATTTATGCCGATGTTACAAACCGCCCGATGAAAGTTTCAAAGAGTGAGCAGACTCCGGCATTGGGCGCCGCAATTTTTTCAACTGTCGCGGCGGGTAATAATAATGGCGGCTATGATAAAATTGATAACGCGATTAAATCAATGACCGGCGTTGATAAAGTTTATCATCCTATTCAGGAAAATGTTGAAGTTTATAAAAAACTCTACACACTTTATGTGCAGCTACATGATTCATTCGGTACAAAAGAATGGAATGGAAATTTATTCAACGTTATGAAAGATCTTCTGAAAATTAAAAATGAAACGCGCGAGAAAAATTAATGCTGGAAGAACTTAAAAATAAAGTGCTTGAAGCAAACTTAGATTTGGTGAGAAATAATCTTGTATTGTTGACATGGGGAAATGTAAGCGCAATTGATCGAAATGAAAATCTGGTGGTAATTAAACCAAGCGGTGTTGATTATAAAATTATGAAACCCGAAGATATGGTTGTTGTAGATCTGGATGGAAATATAATCGAAGGATCCAAAAAACCTTCTTCAGATACGCCGACGCATTTGGAATTATACAAAGCTTTAAAAGCATAAATGGAATTACACATACACACAGCACTTATGCAACAATATTCGCTCAGGCATGCAGGGAAATACCTTGTCTGGGAACAACTCACGCTGATAATTTTCATGGTTCAATTCCCGTCACCCGTTTTCTTACTGAAGCTGAAGTAAATGAAAATTATGAAAAAAATACGGGTAAGGTAATAATCGAAACGTTGGAAAAATCAAATCCGGAAGAGACTCCTGCGGTTTTAGTCGCGGGTCACGCTTCATTTACATTTGGGAAAAACGCTCATGATTCAGTTGTGAATTCAATTGTGTTGGAACAAGTCGCAAAAATGGCAATTACGACGTTACAATTAAATCCCAATATTAATGATCTTCCGCAATATATAACTGACAAGCATTTTTTTAGAAAACACGGCAAGAATGCTTATTACGGACAAAAATAATAAAGATTATAATCAGGAAAAATTATAATGGAAACTCTACAAGAAATCTGGTTTGTAACCGGAAGTCAGCATTTGTACGGTGAAGCTACTCTGAAAAAAGTTGAAGAAAATTCAATACACATTGTGAAAAGTTTAAATGATTCTAAAAAACTGCCTTTGTCAATTGAATTTAAGACTGTTGTTACAACACCCGAAAAAGTTTTTAATATTATAAGTGAAGCAAACTCGAGTTCAAGATGTATTGGATTGATATTTTGGATGCACACATTCTCCCCCGCTAAAATGTGGATCAACGGATTAAATATTATTCAGAAACCATTTCTTCATCTGCATACACAATTCAATCAGGAAATTCCTTGGGATTCAATTGATATGGATTTTATGAATCTAAATCAAGCCGCTCACGGTGACAGAGAGTTTGGATTTATCTGCACAAGAATGAATAAAAATAGAAAGGTTGTTGTCGGACATTGGAGCAATGATAAAGTCCAAGAAAAAATCGCGATGTGGATGCGTGTGGTTTCCGCTTGGGCTGATATGCGGAATATGAAGATTGCCCGTTTCGGCGATAACATGAGAGAAGTCGCTGTGACTGAAGGCAATAAAGTCAGCGGACAAATTCAATTTGGAATTTCGGTTAATGGTTACGGCGTGGGTGATTTGGTAAAAGTTGTAAATCAAGTTGAAGATAGTGAAGTTACTAAGTTAGTTGAAGAATATTTTGATTCTTATATAATTTCCGAAGATGCGAAAAAGAACAGACCAATGTATCACAGTGTTTTGGATGCGGCGAGGATTGAACTTGGAATGAGAAAATTTTTAAGCGATGGAAATTTTAAAGCGTTTACCACTACATTTGAAGATTTGCATGGATTGAAACAATTGCCAGGCATAGCCGTTCAAAGATTGATGAACGACGGATACGGATTCGGTGCCGAAGGTGATTGGAAAACGTCCGCAATTGTCCGTGCAGTAAAAACAATGGCAAACGGATTGGACGGCGGTACATCATTTATGGAAGATTATACTTATCATTTTAATCAGAACGGCGATAAAGTTTTAGGTTCGCATATGCTTGAAATTTGTCCATCCATTGCGGCAGAAAAACCAAAATTGGAAGTTCATCCTTTAAGCATCGGCGGAAAAGAAGACCCTGCAAGATTGGTTTTTAACGTAAATCCAGGTAAGGCAATTAATGTTTCCTTAATTGATTTGGGAAACCGTTTCAGATTAATTACGAATGAAGTTGACGCCGTTAATCCCGATAAAGATTTGCCAAATCTGCCGGTAGCGAGAGTAATGTGGATTCCCAAACCAAATTTAGAAATTGGAGCTGAAGCTTGGATTTATGCCGGCGGCGCGCACCATACGGTATTCAGCAAAGCCATAACAAAAGAATATATTGAAGATTTTGCGGAAATTGCAAATATAGAACATTTGTTAATTAATGATTCTACCAATATTTCCGAATTCAAAAAAGAATTGAGATTTAACGAAACTTATTTCAAATAGAAAATTAAAAGGAGTTCGCATTAATATAATTTTAGTGAACTCCTTAATCTAATTTTTTACTCGTGCGACTTCCCTACTGCTTCATCATTTAATCTGTTTCGTTCGGCAATTTTCGCGAATGGAAAATACACAGCCATAGCTAAAATTAATGAAACCGCGCCCCAAACCGCGGCACGCCAGTCACCACCCGAAACCAAATAATGCCCAATTATCGGTGGAGTTGTCCAGGGTACATTTATTACTGGTTTGCTGATCAAATCGAAATCCATTAAAATGTATGTTCCTGCTGTAAGAAACAAAGTGATCAGAATATAAGGCACCATAAATATTGGATTCAGTACTATTGGAAATCCGAAAAATATCGGTTCGTTGATCTGAAAGATTTGAGTCGGCAGAGAAAATCTTGAAATTTTTCTAAATCCCGGTTCTTTGGAATTAAGCATTATCAAAGCAAGGCCAATAGTGGCTCCGGTTCCGCCAACGTTAACAAATGTGGTAAAGAATCCGTAAGCAGTAATGTAAGGCAGCGGCTGATGCATAGACATCGCCGTAACATTTTCGGTTAAATATTGAAGAAAAATCGGAGCGGCAATTGCGTCCATCGCGTTATCGCCATTTATTCCAACCGACCAAAGAAGCGTAACCAAAAACGCGTAAACTAAAATTCCCGGCAAAGTATTAAACGCAAAAACAACCGGTCGGAAAATAATTTCGACTAGTCCGTTTATATCAACTCCAATTACGTACTGAATTAGCCAAAATGTAACTAATAGAAAAAATAACGGACTTAACGAAACAAAAGACTCATACACAACAGGAGGAACATTTTTTGGAAGACGGAAAACTAAATTTTTATCCGTAAAAAATTTTTGAACGCTGACTGAAATAAACGCGATTAAAATTGCGGTAAAAATTCCTTTTGAACCAAGATTATCAAAAATAAGCGAGCCGTCCTGCGGGTTGAATTGAATCAGCAAAAATATCAGCGAGGAAAGAGAGGCGCTGATTATCGCTTCCTGCTTCATTTGTTTACCCAGATCATAACCGATAGAAAAACATACAAATAACGCGAGCAATCCGAATGTAGCGCTTACAGGAATATCAAGTATTGTTCTGTAAGGCTCAATAATTTTATCCCAGCCGCTGAAAGGGAAATATGAAATAATTATAAAAATACTTCCAACAATAGTTAAAGGAACAACAGCTACCATTCCTGCGCGAATAGCGGAAAGATATGGATTTTCACTTAATACATTAAGCGGCGGAACAATATGTTTGTTCATAAAATCGGTAAGAGCTTTATTCATAAAGGAACTCCGACAATTTCTTTTGGGAATTTACGTTTTTATTAAAATATTATTTCGCCAAAGATAGTGATATTTTATGATAGAAAAACGATTGTCTTGCAATATTTATTAAATATCTGAAATTACTTTATGAAGATTTTAAAGAATAAATAAAAGTAAATTGCTCACCCTTAATTGCATACAATTTTACTGCTGGTTGGGTAAGATTGGAAATTTCAATTTTTATTGCTTGTGATAAAATTGAGTAATTGAAAATTATTATTAATGAGAAAATATATTTTTCCATTTTATTGCGATAACAAACTTCCGAGGTTTTGGAAACCTCGGAGGTTTTATGTTCATCATACTTAAAATTCATAATTAACTTTAATAGATTTATCAGTTAAAAACTTGTGCGTAACCTCTTTCGACTGGAAAAATGTTTCCACAAATTCAATGTCAGTCAAATTATCATTTCTAAATCCCAATAAATCTTTAGCATTGGAATATTCCCAATCTTGTATTTGATGTGCTAAATTAGCTTTTAGCGGATTTTCTAGAATATATTTTATTACCCAAATAAAATAAGTCTCATCTTCAATTTGCTTACTTTTTGTTTTACTTTCAAACAAAGTTCCGGATCGTTCGTATTTTTTGTTAATAGATTTTACATAAGAGTTCAGCAGATTTGAAATGAAAGTTGAAATTAGATATTCATCCGATGTTTGTTTAACAAATAGATGAAAATGATTCGGCATTAAACAATAGGCTAAAATTTTGATTTTATTTTTATCCGCATAAAATTTTAATTTTCTCAAGAAATAATTATAATTTTCTTTTTCATAGAATATTCGCGATTTGTTTGAGCCTCTATTATAAAGATGGTGATAGGTATTTTTATAAAAATTTCTTTCTTTATTCATTTTATTGTTAATGCAAACCTCCGAGGTTTTTAAAAACCTCGGAGGTTTAATTTAGTTTATTATATATTTCTTGAAGATTTATAATTATAATTTTCTTGAAATAAATTTTGCCTCTTAAATCCATAAGATTTTTTCTTTCAAAATTACAACATTTTCTGCCAAATGAAGATGGTAGTTTTCGTTTTTGGTTTTTGATTTAGCTATTTTTTTTTACTTTTTTTTATTCAAATTACATTTATTTAAAAAATACAAACAAATAATTAAAATAAAATTATAAATATCTATAATAAAAACTTCGGAGGTTTGCAGGCTTGCTTTTATAATATGGGAGAATACATTTAATTGATGTTTTTATATAATCAAAATAATTTAATTATTTATAAATAATTTATCAGCTTAAATTTTATTAGACTTAATCCAGTGCATCACATTCGCGGGCGGTCTTTTGTTTATCAATTCGTTGGCCATAAAATTCATATAAGGATCAATATGTGAAAAGAAATATTTGTAACCGCTGCACAAATAATTTAAATTATTTTCACCATCCGGAGTTTTAATAAATCTGTGTTTGGGACATTCGCCGTTGCAGGCAAAAAGATACTCACAATTTTTGCAATAATTCGGCAAATTCATTTTTTTATCCAAACCAAATTTTGTCTGCTTACCCGAATCTACCATATTGCTTAATAAATCCGACATTATATTGCCCAATTTATTTTCGGGATAAACATAATGATCGCACGAGTAGAGATCACCGTTATGTTCAATTGCCAAGGCGTTTCCGCAAGTCTCTCTAAATATGCACAAACTTGATTGCTGACCTAACCAAGATTCTAATGCGAGATCGAATATTTGAACAAAGTAACTGCCAACATCTTCTTTTATCCACTCGTCAAATATCTCAGAAAGGAATTTTCCATATTGTAAAGATTCAACCGACCAATCGGTAACAACGGCTTCTCCACTATATTCCGGTGAAATTAGATTCAGCTTATTATTATTTTGATGGATTGATTGTCTTTCTATAATAGGAATAAATTGCATAAACCTGCTGTCTATTTCTTTTAGAAAATTATAAACTTCAAGAGCTTTATAAGAATTGTCTCTATGTACGCAGCTTAAAGTATTAAATTCAACGTTATATTTTTTGAGCAACAAAATTCCTTTCATCACTTGGTCGAAAGAATCCTGTCCACCTTTTAATTTTCTGAATTTATTATGAATTTCTTTCGGTCCGTCGATTGAAATGCCGACCAGGAAATTATTTTCGGATAAAAATTTTCCCCATTCGTCATTTAATAAAATTCCGTTGGTTTGAAATGAATTGAAAACAGTTTTTCCGTTCGCATATTTAATCTGAAGCTCAACTGCTTTTTGGAAAAACTCTACACCAAGTAATGTGGGTTCGCCGCCCTGCCACACAAATGTTATTTCATTTACGGCTTGTGCGGAAATATACTGCTTAATATATTCTTCAAGAATGTTGTCATTCATGCGCCAATTTTCATTTTGCTGATAAAGTTTTTCTTTTTCAAGATAAAAACAATACGTGCAATCAAGATTACAAATTGGTCCGGTAGGTTTTGTAATTATATTAAAAGCTAAAGAATTCTTCATTCACCTATTTTTCTAAATAAAACTTATACTTTTTTATTCATCCAGAACGGCGCTGTTGAAAACCATAATAATGTTCCCAAAGTCATAATAAGCTTATTTGTTTCCATTGAAATAACATTATTGAACACCAAAATTGACGGGAGAATTGTAGCAATTAAACTGATCAATGATAATATTTTTATAAGTGCTTTCATTTATTCTCCTAATTCAATTTTTTCTGTATGAAATAACTGCCTACTAAAAATATTAGTGCCGCGATAAACCATCCCGGCAAGCCGAGGAAAAATATTTCAATTCCAAAATAAAAATTCAAGAACAAACTAAATAATAAAGTTAATCCCCAAGATAATGCCGCCGCAATATTAAATGATTTTTTAAATGTCTCCGCATAATATCTTTTTAATTTTAGTTTTGGAATAATATAAACGTCCATCATTATTATTGCGCCCATCGGCATAAGTATCAAGCCATATAGCGCAACAAAATCCAAAAGTTTCATTACTAACGCGGGAAACATTGACGCTATAGTTGTAATTATTCCCACAACCATTGTTACTTTCCAGGTTTTCCATTGCGGACGAATAGCTTGCAACGCTAACCCTGCTCTATAAATTGTTGGATTTGCAGTTGTCCATCCCGCAATTATAACCGTCAACGCTCCGGCAAAACCCGCAGCGCGGTATGCGATTGGTCCAGGCGCAAATTCGCTGCTGAAATTTGTTTCTTTTAAAAATAGTGCATACAAAATTCCTGACGCAATCCATGCGATATAATGACCTATAAACATTCCCGCGGCTGAATTAAAACCATAATACCATTTTTTTGCATAACGTAAAATTGATAGATCCGCCATGCCAATATGCATTGCCATATTTGCAAACCAAGCAAAAAACATAATGTGCCAGAAATTAAATTTGCTTTGTCCCGCCAATGGATTTCCTGTCCAAATTGAATGATCGGCTTTTGTCCAAAACTCTGAAAATGAATTAATTCCAAGATTCGGCAATACTGAAATTGCCGCGCTAATAAATACAAGTATCATCCAGGGAGCGGCAATATTGGCAACTTTAGAAACCACATTGTACCCAAACATCGCAACAATTGTTGTTAACGCGCCGACAACAATAACTGCGGCAATCCAACCCAAACTGTTCGGCATCCAATCATTTAATGTAGGCATCTGCAATCCAAAAGGAATACCAACGGCAGTAGCTGATACGGCTATCATTGATCCGGCTAAGAAGCAAAACATAAGCGCATTAATTAGATTGTAAACAGTAGTTAATTTTTTACCGTTAATTTTTTCAAGTAAGAAGTAAAGTGTAATTCTTTCTTTTACGGCAATTGGTCCCGTTAAAAATGCCCAGCTCAAAACCGCCAGCAAGTTTCCAACTAACAATCCAAATATTAAGTCAGCGGTGGTTACTCCATGCGCGACAAATAACGGACCTATAACAAATTCTGTTCCGGCTGTATGTTCGCCGGCATACATACCTAGAAAACTTTTCCAACTTTTTAATTTATTTTCGGGTACGCGCTGCCTTTCAAATTCTTCTACCGAATCTAATTGATCTTTTAGATTATTTTTTTTCATAAGCCCTCAATTGGAATTAGGAGTAATTAAATTCTTTTACTTAATATTTTATTTTCAAATTCAGAAACTTCATCCAGCCATTTGTTTTCAAGCGGTACATCATTTTTGTAGCAATAATAATCCCAAACAGCTCCAATTGGATGAAACTTCATCTCTTCCATAACGGCTAACCTGGCAAGATAATTATTTTGTGATTCTAGTTTTTTCAATGTATTGCCGGGTTCCAATAACGCCAATAAAAGACTTTTTAAGGTTGACCTAATTCCCAAAACATAGGCGCCTAATCTATTTAAAGATCCATCAAAAAAATCCAACGCGATATTTGTTCTATTATCCAAATCATATCTGACAATTTGAGAGCATACATCAATAAGTTCATCATTAAGAATTGGAATATGATCGCTATCCCATCTTACAGCGCGACTGATATGAAATAAAAGCTCATTTGAAAACTGAAGTACCGAACTAATTTTATCGGCAACATTTTCAGATAAATGAAAATGTCCCATATCCAAACAGATCATTTTATTTCTTGTCAGCGCATATCCCAAATAAAATTCGTGAGATCCAACGACATAAGATTCACTTCCAATTCCGAAAAGCTTACTTTCAACCGCGTCTTTAATTAAATGCTGTTCGTATTCTATATCAAAAATTTTATCCAAACTTTCCTTTAAAATTTCACGAGGTTTCCATTTGTCATAGCGCAAATCTTTTGAACCGTCAGGTATCCATAAATTATGAACCGAAGGTGATTTAAATTCTTTACCGAAATATGCGGTAATCTCTCTGGCACGTTTTACGTGTTCTATCCAAAAATCTCTAATTCCTTTATCATAATTGCTTAATGTAAAACCGCTTTCAGCTTTAGGGTGAGAAAAACAAGTAGCGTTAAAATCCAATTTAAGATTATTTTTTCTTGCCCAATCAATCCAATTGTTGAAATGCTTTGGTTCAATTTCATTTCTATCAATTTTTTGACCTTCAAAATCTCCATAAATGGCATGAAGATTAAATCTGTGTCTGCCGGGAACCAATGAAAATACTTTTTCCATATCCAGTTGTAATTCTTTTATACTTCTGGCTTTACCAAAATAATTTCCGGTTACTTGAATTCCGCCGTCTGATAATTGTGAATTGGGTTTTTCAAAACCGGCAACGTCATCGGCTTGCCAGCAATGCACGGAAATTGAGAATTTGCTTAATCTCTGCAAAGCTTCATCGGCATCAACACCAATAGTTGAGTAGAATTCTTTAGCATTTTCATAATTTTGTAATATTTTGTTCATAGTGATTTTATTTTAGTTAAATGATTTTAATCAATTATAATTTCATCCATAAAGAGCCATGCCTTACCGCCGCTTCCTTTGTGCCAGCTTGGACATTCTTTTATATTTTCAGCTACAATTTTTATGAATCTTGTTTCAGCGTTAACTTTTGACGAAACATCTTTAATAAACGGTTTTTGGATTTCCGATTTTAAAAGCTCATAATTAGATTCATAAACTTTCTTAAAATTAACATTATCGTTCGAAATAAAAAACGAAACTTTTTTCGGTAAAAATATCCATGAATTTAAGTTTGAGAGACAGCCGAGAGTAATGTTTTTTACAGATTTAACTTCGCCTAAATCCAATAATGTTTCAAAATTATTACCTTCAAAACCTAACCAGTTACCATCATTATATCTTTCCGTACCTCTAATTCCATTCAGTAAAATCAATTTTCCAGGATCGGCGTATTTTTCCGCGGGCTGATTTTTAAGCTCCATGTTTTTTGCAGTTTTAATTCTATAAAAATTAATTGCGTTTATCGCGCTTTCAACAAAACCGTCTTTAAAAGTAATTGCGTTTAATTTTGCTGATTCAGTCAAATTAATCGGTGCTGAATAAACTTGAGAATTTTTATCAGGAACACTTCCATCATTTGTAAATCTTATTTCGCCATTTTCATTTTTGCCCGTTATTTCCAATGTTACATTTTCTTGAAACAAAAAACTGTTTTTGATTTCTTTTCCGTCAACTTTGACAACAGGCTTGGAAGCAATGTTATTTTCCTTACCATTAATTTTAATGCAGATTGGGAAATCAGTTTCTTTTAGATCCGAATGCAATTGAAATACGGTTTCGAATCCGGCCGTAGTGTAATTTAATTCATCCATTCCAAGAATATTCATTTTAGAATTTTTTACCGGAGTAACATATTTAATTTTAACCGTGTCATTTATTGGCTTACTTAAAATGAAGGCATAAATAATATCGGCGTCTTTTGCTTTAGTATATTTAATATTTTCGCCTTCGAAATAATTCTTTAACGGTCTCGTGCCGTAAATCCCTTCGCTGTATTTACTCATCCAATCGCCGACTTTGGCAAGTCTTTCAACGCTGGCTTGCGGAATATTTCCTTTTGAATCGGGTCCGACATTCAATAAGTAATTTCCGCCTTTAGCGGTAATATCAATTATATTTTGAATAATAGTTTCAGCGGATTTCCAATTTTCGTCACCTTTTTTAAATCCCCAAGAATTGTTCATTGTCATGCAAGATTCCCACGGAAACGCAGAAGTTGTTTCTAAAATTTCTTGTTCAGGCGTACCGAAATCACCCGCGCTATTTTCTTCTTTGCTCATTCCTTGCATTCCATCGCGGCCCTTGCCAATTCTATTATTTATTATCAAATCGGGTCGTATGTTTCTTAGATGATTATAAAGACTTTTACCTTGATCTTCCGTCCATTCATCAATCCATTCTCCGTCAAACCAGAGAATTGATATTTCAGGAAATTCTTCCAATAATTCATCAAGCTGCGGAATTAAATATTCATTTCTATATTTAGCAAAGTTTTCCTTATTTTCATTTGGATGATGCCAATCCATTATAGAATGATAAAATCCTAATTTAATTCCTTCTTTTTTGCATGCGGCGGCTAAAGGTTTTAAGATATCTTTTTTATATGGAGTAAAATCAACAACGTCGTAATTTGTAATTTTTGAATCCCAAATACAAAATCCATCATGATGTTTAGACGTTATTACAATGTATTTCATTCCGGCTTGTTTGGCAATTTTCACCCACTTCTCAGCGTCATAATCTACTGGATTAAATTCCGCGGCAAATTTTTCATATTCATCCTTAGGAATTTTTGCGGCATCCATTATCCATTCACTTATTCCGGGAACCATTTCTCCTTTATACCAGCCGGCTGGAACGGAGTATATACCCCAATGAATGAACATGCCGAATTTGGCATCGGTCCACCATTCCATTCTTTTTTCTTTATCAGATTTGGATTCTTTTAAATAATCTTTTGGAGTACAGCTTACAAAAAGCGATAAGATGAAAATAATTGCTAATAACTTTTTCAATTTCCCTCCGAATGTATTTATTTTATTTGACTATAATTTCATCCATAAATAACCAAGCCTTTTCGCCTTTTCCAATATGCCAATTAGGACAATCCTTAATATTTTCGGCATAAACTTTAATAAATCTGCACTTCATTCCAATACTGTCGGTGGCAAAATCAATTCCGCCCACATTTAAATCAGGTTTTATCTCAAATGTATTATCATAAATACTACTATAATTCAATCCGTCATCTGAAATTGAAATTTGTATTTTTTTTGGAAGAAAAATCCATGAGTTTTGGCTTTGTAAAAAACTCAATTGGATTTTATTAATTTTAATTTGATCCGCAAGATCAATAATAAATTCAACATCGTTTCCTTCAAATCCAAGCCAGTAACCGTCATTGTAATCAAATGAACCGGTCCATCCGTCATTAAGTATTGAAGTATTTCCTAATGCGTATCTTTTATGCGGCAATGATTTTAACTCCAGGTTTTTACCGATTGCCAAATGCTCTTCAAACTTTATTCTATTTTTACCAATACGGCCCGGATCCCTATTTTCTTTGCCTTTAATTCCTGTTAATCTGTCGCCAAGTTCATACCTGGCTTTATCACCTATCTTTTTTAGTTTTTCTACAATTTCAGGATGTTCATTAATTACGTTATTTTTTTCACCAATGTCATCTTTCAAATTATAGAGTTCATACCCAATTTCTTTCTGCCAGGTTGGACCCGGAAATCCATCTTTACCTGGAATCATTCCTTCATAACTTCGCTGAACACACGGGAAATAAAGTTTCCAATAATTTTTTCGTACGGCAATCAGATCGTAATCATAATAATACCAAAATTCATCTCTTGGATTAACGTCTTCATTCAACATCAATGGAAAAATATTAACTCCATCGATTTTATTTTTGGGAAGTTTAGAATGCGTAATTTCAGAAATAGTCGGCAGTATGTCAATCGTTGATGTAAGTTTATCGCATTTGGAATGGGATTTAATATTTTTCGGCCATTTCATTATGCAGGGAACTCGGTTTCCACCTTCCCACATTGTGCCTTTACCTTCACGCAAAGGGAAAGCAGATCCGGCATGATTTCCAAAATTAAGCCAAGGCCCGTTGTCGCTTGTAAATATTATCAAGGTGTTTTCATCAATATTATTTTTTTCAAGCGCTTTAACAATTTCTCCAACCGACCAATCTATTTCCATAATTACATCGCCGAATAATCCGTTTTCACTTTTACCTTTAAATTTCTCTGAAACCGCAATTGGAACATGAGGCATTGAATGAGCTAAATAAAGAAAAAATTTATTGTTTGCATTACGCTGAATAAAATCAACGGCTTTTTCAGTGTATCTTGTTGTCAGCGTTGACTGATCTTCTAAATCTTCAATTGATTCTGTCTGCTGATTTCCTTCAATTATTTTCAAAACCGGATAATTTGCTTTCCAATTATCTGAAATCGGCTTTCCGTCATAACCTACGGGCCACATATCGTTGGAATATGGAAGTCCGTAAAATTCATCGAATCCCTGCTGAAGAGGTAAAAATACTTCATGATGACCAAGATGCCATTTACCGACTATTGCGGTTTTGTAGTTTTTCCTTTTTAAAATCCGAGCAATATTTTCTTCTTCAGGATTTAATCCTATCAGAGCAGTATGGTTTAACGCGCCTCTAATACTGACCCTTTCGGAATAGCATCCGGTTAGTAATGCGGCTCTCGACGCGCTGCAAACAGCGGTTGCCGCATGAAAATCGGTAAAGATAATTCCATCATTTGCTAATTTATCAACATTGGGAGTTTTATATCCTTTTGCTCCAAATGGTCCAACATCTGCATAACCCATATCATCAATAAAAATTACAATAATATTTGGGAGTTCATCCTCAGAGATAATTTTGCTTGATGTGAGAAAAGGAGACAATGAAACAAATGATATTCCCTTCCCCATATCAACAATAAATTTTCTTCTTGATATATTTGTCATTTTAGTTGATTTCTTTAATTAAACAAATTTTTAATTTACATTAATAATTTCTCGTAATCTTATATCTTTTGATGAAGAGCCAATCATAATTCGAAAATCGCCGGGCTCAACAATTTTTTTAAGATCTTTATCCAACATAGACAATAAATCTGGGGTAATTGTAAACTCAACTTCTTTTGATTCACCTGCTTTTAAATGAATTCGTTTGAAACCTTTTAATTCAATTACCGGTCGCGCGACTGAAGCAAACAGATCTTTTATATATAACTGAACAACTTCATCGCCGTCTGTCTTGCCTGAATTTTTCAATGTGAATTTAAGTTTTGTTTCTTCACTTTGCGAAATATTTTTTTTCTCAATTTTAAAGTCGCTGTATTCAAACCGTGTATAGCTCAAACCAAATCCAAATGGAAATAACGGCTGACCCGTAAGATTTATATAATCATCTCCTCTTCCGGTCGGCTTGTGATTATAATAGAGCGGCAGTTGTGATTCATGAATCGGGAAAGTTATCGGTAATCTTCCCGCAGGATTATAATCACCAAACAATACATCCGCCACCGCATTTCCGCCGGCTTCACCAGGATACCAAACATCAATAATTCCGCTGATATTATTTATCCAGTTGTTCATTGTAATAGCACTTCCTCCAACCAAAACAACAACCGTTGGAATTCCAAGTTCTGATATTTTATTGATAAGCATTTCTTGATGACCGGGAAGATTTAAGTAAGCCCGGTCGCGAAATTCGCCTTCATCAATTCCCGCAACAATAATTGCCGCGTTACAATTTTTTGCTTTTTTTACTGCCTCGTTAATTTCATCTTTCCATTCATTACTTATTCCATTATCCCAAACTAATTTTATTCTTGTGTTCCCTGCTGTAGTATAAAACTCAACTTTAATTTTATATTCTTTATCTTTAGCAAAATTAAATTCTTCTAATAGATTACCGTATGATCTTTGCACCCAATTATCAATAAGCAAACTATCGTTAATATAAAGTCTGTAACCGTCATTGCCTTCCAACCCGATATTAATTTTACCGTTCTTAGGTCCAATTACTTTTCCTTCCCAAGAAACGGAATAACAATCATAGTCAATTTTCTCCGGATCAGGGGAAAATAATGTCCATCTAAAATCTATTTGGCTGTCGTTCTTTACAAAAATAGGATCGCCGGAAAAATTGGAGCTCCGATAATATTTCCCCGTTAAACCATTTTGTTTTTCGCCGTTAAATTCGCAAACTAAATTTTCTTTTGGAATTGTTACATACTTTATATCTTCTCTTGAGCAGCCTTTAGAATAAATAACTTCGGTATTGTCCTTTAGTTTATCTTTAATTCCATTTAAAATATTTACAATATTGTTTCCCGGACCACTGTAACCGCCAAGCCTTCCTTCTATTGCGTCTGTTCCAATTACGGCAATCTTCTTTAAATCTTTTTTTAACGGTAAAATATTATTTTCATTTTTTAGTAATACAACTGATTCCTGAGCGGATTTATAAGCCAGATCCCGATGCGCATTACTTCCATTAAATTCGTTTGCTTTCTTAGCGTCAACATACGGATTTTCAAACAATCCCATATTGAACTTTGCCTTTAATACCCTTGCAACGGCTTTATTTATAGTTGATTCTTTTATCATTCCTTTTTCAAAAGCTTCATAAAATAATGGATAGTGCGCATAAGAAGTTTGAAATATCACATCTAATCCGCCTTCTATTGTTTTCATTGTTGATTCCGCATAATCATGAGAAGTGAAATGTAGAACATTTGCTCCTCCAATTGCGCCAGCATCAGAAATTACAAATCCGTCAAATCCCCAATCATCTTTCAGCTTTTTATTCAGCAGCCAGTCATTTGCCGAACACGGAGTTCCGTCATATGAATTGTAGGAAATCATCAAAGATTTGGCATTTGCTTTTTGAATCGATTCTATAAATGCCGGAAAATAAATTTCTTCCATTAATCTTTCATTAAAATGAATCGGATAACTATCTCTTCCGCCGTCTCCCACATTCGCGGTAAAATGCTTTGGCGTTGTAATGATGCCATTATCTTCAAATTGTTTGATAAACGCGATACCCATTTGTGAAGTTAAAAATGGATCCTCACCGTATGTTTCTTCAACTCTTCCCCATCTTACGTCTCTTGCAATATTTATTACCGGAGATAATATTTGTCTTATGCCGCGAGTCTTAACTTCTAAAGCAATCGCGTTTGCCACTTCACTCATTAAATCGGTATTCCATGTCGCCGCCAATCCAATAGCTTGAGGAAATGCTGTTGCACCGTCTCTCACCAAACCGTGAAGCGCTTCATCAAATGGTATGATTGGAATTCCCAATCTTGTATTTTCTACAAAGTATTTTTGGATTTCGTTTATTTTTTCCGCGACCGACTCGGGTGTACCGGAATTACCGTAATCTAAAATCTGTTCGGTTATCTTTGCAGATTTTGCTTTTGTCGATACTTGAAATCCGAATATCCCATTTTTGTAATTTTCATTTTCATCGCTTAGATCACCCGGTATCATAAATAACTGCCAAAATTTTTCTTCCAGCGTCATTCTTGAAAGCAGATCATTTACTCTTTCCTCTACAGGTAACTTTGGATTCTTGTAAGGTAATTTTTGACTGAATAACAAATTTGAATAAACTACGAATAACAAAAAAAATAATTTTCGCATTAAATATTTTTCCTATTTAAGATTTTTTTATATAATATGCATCAATTCATATCAAATTTTAACTTTATTGTTTCAATTGAATTTTTACCCAAACTTATTGGGAGAGTATTTTTTGAAAATTTTAATTCCTTAATATTTTCTTCAATTAAATTTGCGGTGTTTGCCGATTGAATATCTTTAAATCCGTGAAGCTCAATATCGGAATTCGTTCCGAAAATATCGTAAGCTCTTAAAACAATTGATCTATCATCTTCGGATTTTTTAATTGTGCTAATAATAACATTATCATTTTTAGATGAAAAGAAACTTAGTTCTTCGGGTAAATCAGCGGTAACAGATTTATTTGGGTATACAACAACCATTAAATTTTCATTAGCGCCTTTACCGTTTCTAAATCCGTTTTGCCAGCCAGCAACATGCGAATTCAACGAAAATTTATAATGATGATCGCCCGTTTGTAAATATTCATTTCCTTCACCGTGACAGCTTTTTCTTGACGCCAATAAAATCGGCTGAAGAACTAAATCTTTTGAGCTCATGTTGATAGGATCGATGTAATCTGCAACGGCAACACACGAACTTAAAGTCATACCAAAATCAAGTGAATTCGCGCTAATCCAATTCTCAATTCCTCTCGGATGAATATTCTTACAAACTGTGGTGTATCTTTCTCCCGCGTATCCTTCAATTTCATCTTTACCAACATTAACAACTCCAAACGCGGTCTCATAACTTATTTGTTCATTTTCCATATTAAGCGGAATTGCCATTCTATACTCACGGTAAAGAACACCTTCCCAATTTAAAAGAGCAATGTCAATATCGATCTTTTTGATTTTTTTATATAAAGTAACATTTTGTTCAACAACGGCATTTTTAATTTTCTGTCTGAATTTAAATTTGCTGAAAACCGGTCCGTTCTCAATAACTTCCCAATTTAATTTATAATTACTAGTTTTATCAAAACCTTCCAAAGTAGGCTGCTGAATATCGGAAAATTCACCGGCTCCATTTCCTTCAGACTGCAAAGTGAAAATTTCTCCACCAAAAAACTTTGAAGTATCGAGCAATTCTTTTTTCAGCTCTTTATCATAAATACTTTTTATTCCCTTATCACTTAAAACAATATTGTATTGTTCGCTTTCAAACGGTTTAAACTTTTCATCGCTTATCTTATTATTACTCTCACTTAAATAAAATGTTTTATATCCGATAGATGGCACATTTTCCGCAATGAAATTAACTTTTGCCGATTTAATGCTGCCATTTTTATTTGTCGATATATCTGAAAGTTGAACTTGAACATTTTTATTATTTGCATCGGTTAGAATAATTGAATAAGTATTTTCATTTTGCGGATAGAAATAAAATCCAACCGGATCCGATCTTTCCCAATTTAAACTGTTAAAAACAATTACGGGTTTTCCTTTTTCTTCATCAGTATTAATTTTAGTTGAAATCGAATTCAACTCATTTTCAATAATATTTTTTGCCTCGCTTTTTGCAAAAATAAATTTGCTGTGAAATAGATCATCGGTCTGCTGACCTTCTTTTCCGCCCCAGCCATGATCGGGATAAATTTTTGATTCCCACGCGTTTAATAATATTCTTGACGGATAATTTTCAAAACTATTATTGATTAAGGAATTTATTGCCGCAAATTTCTCAGCGACGGGTAAAAGAATATCGGCTTCTCTGCTTGCCTTTAAAGCTTCATAATGTGAAGGTCCGTGAATATAAAGCCATACTTGCGGACGTTCGCCCATAATTTTTGGAATATTCCGCGAATTTTTTGTAAATCCTTCAAAAAACTCATTTGCCGTTTGAATTTTAAATTTGGGCAGATTTAACGAAATTTTGTTTCCATCTTTTTCAATTTCATTTATGCTTTCCCAATTATTTATTACATTAGAATAATCTATTGCCGGACTCATATCCCAATCGGATAATAAAGGGATTGAAGTAGTATTTGATTTTTCATTAAAATATTTTTCCCAATATATTCCGGTTTCAGCGAGATAATTTGCCGCGTCGTAAACATTTTTATGCAAAGGCATAAAAGCGTCTCCGTAATGTCCCGGAGAAAACATGGTTACGTATGAACCATCCGGACTGTACCAATTATAAATACCTTTTTCAAATCGGCTAATTACCATGTAATCCGTTCCGGATTTTTTTAATATCTGCGGCATTTGTAAAACTCTTCCCGGAACATCCACATTCCAATATACTTTTGCATCATAATCAAATACTTCCTTCAGCCATTTTTTTCCCAAATAAAATTGGCGAACCAAAGATTCACCGGAATACATTTCTTCATAAGGCTGAATAAAACTTGAACCGCATGAAATTTTTCCGTCTTTTAATAATTGCCTAATACCTTCTTTTTTATCAGGATGCCTTTGAATGAATTCTTTTAGCATAAGCGCGTCTTCAATGTCAAATCTGTAATTTGAATTTGCCGCGATTGCTTTTTCATACAGCGGAGTAAGAAGCATTGTATCTCTTTCAATTATACATTTTTCCGGACTGTCCATCCAAGCAATATCCTGATGACTCGAATTCATTAATGAAATAAATCCGTCACTTAATTTTGATTGTGATAATTTTAAAAGGTTATTAACTGTCTGAGGTTTATAAATTCTCTGACAAAATATTTTTGCCGCGCCATTTTCAATTTTCAGTTCATTTAATAAAAGTGATTTCTGTTGTAGTTTTTGATATTTTCTTTCACTTTTAAGATCGGAAAGATCAATCAATTCTTCATTTTCATCCGAAACAATAAATCTTAAGTTGCTTATATCATTGTTTGGAATTGACAAATTACCTTCCGTATAATCGCCGTTAGAATTTAATTTTAGTTTGTATTCATTGTCACCAATCTTAAGGTTTAACTGTTTATCTTTGTTTGTAATTGCGGAGATGAATTTTAAATTTGATTTTGCGTCTTTATAACTAACTTCCACATTCAGCCAATTTTCGTATTTAACTAAATTCTGCAAATAAGTAATTACGTCGTCAGCTTTGTAAATAATTATCCAAGAATTACTTTTTTCCGCTTCACCTACAATTTTCAACTTAACCGGCTCGTTTACTTTTACCATGTTGCCTGGAATAAAAATTGACATATAACCGTGCGCGTCTCCGTGCTGGTCAAATTCAATTGAAGTGAATTCTAACTTTGTTCCGTTATTATTTTTAAATACTCTGTTTTCTTCATTACCGCTAATAAATTCAAATTGTTTTTTATCATTTACAAACACATCAAATTTATGTCTTTCATTTGTCATTTCAACAGCGGCTATCCAGGTAAACCAATATCCGGCTTTGTTATTCTCACTAATTTTTTGAGTTTCCCATTCTATCTCCATATTGCCGTCTGTACATCTTGTAAGCATTCCTTCGGTAACGTCAATTCTCAAACTGTGATATTGAAAATTATTTTCATTTAAACTTTTTGAAAATCCTTCCAAGTTGTTTTTCGAATTTACGGCAAAATTAAATTGCTTTATCAATTTGACTTTATCATCAGCATTAATTGTGTAGGCAATTAGACAAAAAAATGAAAATAATATATATTTTCTCATAAAGCCATTCCCGGAAATTATTAGTGTTTAACTTTCTGCTACAATACTAAATAAATTTTATCTAAAACAATGTTGAATCAGCTCATCAACTGTTGTTGTTACCAGGCAAACCGAAGTATCAGCGGCACCGTAATAAATTTTAACTTCAGAATCTCCTTTGGCGAATCCTTCTTCGTCAAATTCTTCAACAATTATTCCAGTAGGAAAAACAACATTCGGTACTTGTCCCGCTAATTCACACAATTCGCGCGGCTCTAATATATTCTGAGTTCCCCTTGAAATTACTATTGCCGGATTATTTAAATCATGCAGCATAACACCCATTTGATAGATTGGCGCATAATGCATTGCAATTCCGTGGTAAGTATGCAGCCATCCTTTTCTTGTTTTTATTGGAGGTGTGCTGCTGCCAACCATTTCATCCCAATAAAATTTATTTCCTTCGGCAACAATTGCCAATCTTTGCCAACTAATCATATCTTTAGATTTAGCAACAACAATAGAATTTCCTGTTAATGGTCCGCCTTCAATTTGCGCGGTATTCGGTCTTTCGAATCTGTAATATTCATTATTGATTTTTTCAGGAAATAAAACGCCGTTTCTAACATTTTTCTCAGATACAACGCCAAGGAATTTAAAATTCTTAAAGTCGTTTGTTTTTGCCAAACCGAGGCTGCAGTAATTTTCAATATCCATAGCGAACATAATATAGTATTCATCTTCTATTTTTGTAATTCGCGGATCATACATATGATAAAGTTTCAAGTTTAATTCCGCCAATCCTTCAAATACAACAATCTTATTTTCCACATTAAATTTAACACCATCTTCGCTTTCCGCCATGACAAAAAATGTTCTGCGTCCTCTATTTTGAACTCTAAGCATTAAAAGATATTTGTCATTAAATTTTATTGCGCCCGGATTAAAAACAGATGTTGCGTCAATTAAATGTGGTTCAATATTTGGAATATCTGAATTTTTAACTACCGGATTATTTTTATGCCTTAACATACTCTGTTGTTCTTCCTTATTATTTTCTTACTATTTGTTTAATTGATTAATTGCGAATGCGTACGCACCCAAAGAAATTGCCAAGCTTGTTCCTATTTTTGAAATTCCAACGCCTATTCTCGTTTCCGGATCATATTTAATTGTTTTATCAGTTCCAATAATCGGTAATTCTTTTGTAGAACCTTTTAAGAAATTTTCCAATTCGGTGTTTGATTCCAAATTATAAACTTTTTGTGTTAATCTTCTAAATAAAGTACCATCGTCCTTTTTAAAATTTGAATTCATTTCATCAACTAAGTGCGGCATAAATAGGTCGGACGCACCCGACAATCCGCCTCCGATAACAATTAACCCATCGATAAGCGTAATCGCGTTTGAAATAGAATCGCCAACGGCTTCAGCCATAGTTTTAAATGCGGTAATTGCCGCGTCTTTATTGCCTTCTTTTTCGCCATTTGCGATTTCAAATAAAACTTTGGGTTCCGGAGTTTCATCAAATGAAATACCGGTTAGATTTGCGTAAACTCTTTTTACTCCTCTAATACTTCCGTGCTCTTCAATATTTAAATGCGGAGCTAATTTATTTCTCATAAGCCAAATTTCACCAGCGCCGGAATTATCTCCAACAAATAATTCACCATCTCTTACTATGCCCGATCCAAAACCGGTTCCAAGCGTTAAACCAAATAAATTTCTGTATTGTTTGGGACTTCCGGCATCTTTTAATTTTTGATTGATTTCCGGTAGAAAACCAAAAATGGCTTCCCCGTAAGCATACAGATCGCCATCGTTATTTATGAATACGGGAATATTAAATTTATTTTCTAAGAACGGACCTAACGCAACGCCTCCTCTAAATGCGGGTAAATTCGGTAAATCGCCAATAATGCCGTTTGGATAATCCGCGGGACCTGGAAAAGCAAAACTAATGGCTACAGGTTCAGCGGGCAATTTTGATTTTACTTCGTTAAAACCATCAACCAAAGTAGATAACATCTTTTCCAAATCCTTTGGCTGCGACGGGTATTTTATTTCATCTATAATTTGTTTATTTCCTTGAATAGCGGTAAATACTAAATTGGTACCGCCCGCATCAAGAGTCATTACAATTCTTTTATCATTTTCGAAATTCATTTTTGACCTTATAATTAATATGATGATTATTCAATTTTCATAAATAACTTTTTAGATTAAACACTTGCCGTTTTTTTCTTTCCCTTCAGAGATAGCACTAATAAATATCCGAAACAAATTGCGGGAACAATGTAAGCTAAAGTCAAAAGACCATTATCCACAATATTTCCCATTATTAAAGGTACAATCGCGCCGCCGCTGATTGCCATTACCATTAAACCTGATAACTCACTTGAACGTTCAGGTTTTTCTTCAATTGTAATTGAAAAAAGCATTGGCCAAATATTTGCGAAACCTAATCCTCCAATAACTATACCTGCAATTGTTAAATATTCTTGTCCTGTAATTATTAAAATCACGCCAAGCAATCCAAGTGCTGCTGATATTCTAAAGAATGTTCTTGCGTTGATATTAATACTTCCGGCTACTAATCTTCCGAAAGTTATTGTTCCAAAGAATATTGTCGGTCCCCATAACGCGGCGTTATCCGCGGAAAATCCAAAACTTTCCAATGATGGTTTTAAGAAACGTGCCATACAAACTTCAGCTCCAACATAAAGAAAAATTCCAATAACGGCTAAAGCAAAAACCGGTTCTTTAAGAAGTTTTAAAGAAGAACCAATACTTGGCGGAATGTCGGCTTTTGTTTCATTTACTTTTAAAGAAGCAACAGATACAAACGCGATTATCATAAATAACAGAAATACCGGGAAAACACCTCGCCAGCCCATTGTTGCAAAAATTGGAAGAATTAAAACCAACCCAACCAAATATGCTGAACCTGAGGATCCGAGTCCTTTAATCCCTTGAGCTAAAGCAAGGTTTCTGCTGTATTTTCCTTCGTCACTTACATCATACATTATAGGATTACCGGCAACTTGAAGAAATGTTGTTCCTATTCCAAGCAAGAAAATACAAATTACAAGAAGAGTGAATCCGGGATCGATAAATGTAGGGATTGCCATTGCAACTATATTCAATCCTAAACCCAGCAGAAGTAAATTCTTTTTTCCAACGCGCGCGGCTAATACTCCGCCCGGTACACTAAAAACAGCAAAAGCAATAAAAACAAAAAAAGTTAACAGCGTAGCGACAACTGCGCTTAATTCATAATTTTTTTCAACCGCGCTTGCCATTGGTCCCATTGCGTCTGCAACACCCATTACAAGAAAAGTTAAAAATATCGGGATTGTTTTAAGTTTCATTTTTCACCTATATAAGTTTTGTTAAAATAAATTTAATTGTAACTATTCAATTATAATTTCGTCTGAAAACATCCAAGCCGGTTTACCCGAACCAATGTGCCAGGTTGGACAAATACCAATATTCTTCGCATGAATTTTAAGATTCTTAGTCTTAATTTTATCAAATGATAATATAAATTCTTCTTTAAATATTTTTGTTGATTTTATGTCGGCTTTTCTAAAAACTCTACCTAAAATTATATCATTTTTATCTGAATAGGAAACTTCAACCCACTCGGGTAAAAATATCCATGATTCAAGAAATTGTAAAAAACCAATTTTAACTTTACTGAATTCCAATATTTTTCCAAAATCAATATTTGCTATCAGATCATTTGTTTCAAAACCTTGCCAAATTGATAGATCAACTCCGGATATCATTTTTGCCGGACCGGCAATTCCATCCAATAAAGCGTAATCATTTCCGCCGTTATATTTTTTACTAAACGGATAAATGAAAGAAATTTTTCCGCCGATTCCTTTATGATCAACTTTAATATTCTTTGGAGGAAGATATTTCGTTTCGTCGGTATCTTTGTATTTTTCTCTTAATTTCTGAAGTTCTTTTTTAAGTTCGTCAATAATATTTTTGTACTCTGGGTTATCATAAATATTGTTGATTTCATCGGGATCTTTTTCAAGATCGTAAAGCTCCCACGCGTCAATGTCAAAATAAAAATGTATTAGTTTATATTTTGAGGTTCTGATTCCGTAATGTCTTTTAACGCTGTGTTCAGCTGGATATTCAAAATAATGATAATAAATTGAAGTTCTCCAATCCTTAGGATTCTTTCCTTCTAAAATTTTCCTAAGCGATTCTCCCTGCATATCTTTTGGAACAGGAACATTGGCGTAATCCAGAAAAGTCGGCGCGTAATCTATGTTCATTACCATATTTTGATTATTAACAATTCCTTGTTCACCGCCGGGAATTTTAATAATTAACGGAGTTCTAAGTGATTGTTCATACATAAATCTTTTATCGAACCAGCCGTGTTCACCTAAATAAAATCCTTGATCGGAAGTATAAACAACAATTGTATTTTCTTCCAAATTATTCTTTTTAAATACTCTAAAACATTCCCAACGCTTTCATCAACCGACGCAATACATCTTAAATAATCTTTAATATATCTTTCGTATTTCCACTTTGCCAAATCATTGCCGGTTAAATTACTTTTCTTGAATAATTCATTTTCATCATTGTAAGCTTTATTCCAAATTGATTTTTGTTCTTCCGTCATTCTATCAAAAGAACTTTTCCACCAATTATTGTTTATTTTTTCATTGCTGAATTTGGAGCTTTCGATTTCATCAATCGGAACTTTCAAATCGTAATCAATAAACATGTCTCTATCTATTCTCATCTTCTGATCTTTTGCCGCATCGCTTCTTGTCGCATAATCATCAAAAAAAGTTTTAGGCAGCGGAAAATCTTTATCATCATATAAATTTAAATTATCGGGTTCGGGCATCCAATTTCTATGCGGAGCTTTATGATGAAGCAAAAGACAAAACGGTTTACTTTTATCTCTTTTGTTCAACCAATTAATGGCAAAATCAGTTGTAAGATCAGTTACATATCCTTCAATCCTTTTCTTTTTTCCCATTTCTATAAAATCAGGATTGTAATATTCACCTTGATCCGGCAGGATGTTCCAATAATCAAAACCTGTCGGATCGCTTTTCAAATGCCATTTACCTACAATAGCAGTTAGATAACCATGCTGCTGAAGTAATTTTGTAAATGTCTGCTGGGATCCATCGAAAGTTGTTCTGTTATCTATCATTCCGTTTATGTGATTATACTTTCCAGTAAGCATGCAAGCTCTGCTTGGTCCGCATATTGAATTTGCTACAAAGCTGTTTTCAAACCTTACACCATCTCCGGCAAGTTTATCAATATTCGGCGTAATATTCAGCCCTTTACCGTAACTGCTTATTGCCTGATACGCATGATCGTCTGCCATTATAAATAATATATTAAGTTTCTTATCCGAAGCGCATTTATTAAAGAATATCGGCGATACCGCGATTCCGGCAGATGTTACTGAAATATGTTTTATAAATTGCCTTCTATCCATAATACGTTACTTTTTTAATTGCAAAATATTATTATTCCCCAAAAACCTTAATTCCAATTTTGCTTGGGCGTTATCACCGCTTGAAAATTTACAATCAAATGAAATATTGTGCTTACCTTTTTCAAGTTTCAAATCAAAATTATTAATTTCAAGTTCTTTAATTTTATTCCAATTTGCTTGATAAACTGTTAATTTATTTTTACCGTCAAATTTAAGTATTTCATTTTCTTTTAAGTCAACATTCAAAACTAATTTTCTATAATTATCAAATTCAATTGAAATATCTTTTGTTTCGGAATTAATTGATTGAATAATTAGCTCCCAATCATTTGATTTTTCATTTAAGTCAAATTCAAACTTAGAAGCGACGGGCTCTCCCGGCTGAAGATTTTTTTTGACATGGTTAAACTTGAATGAATTTATATGAGTTAACACATATTTATTGGAATTTTCTTTTATTAATCTATATTCATTTTTTAGATCTTTCATTTCCTCTTTTTGTTCATCGGTAAATAATTTTGATAATCTTGCTTCTTCCCAAATACCAATAGTTCTAAAGATTTCATCCGAAATTTTATTTTTCTCCAAGGACATATCATTAACAACAAAGGCATAACCTGCATCAAACGCCGCCGAACGGGCGAGCATCCATTCAATATCTTCAAGACTAGTTTCAGGTCGTAATTGAAACCAGCCAAGCATTGCGGGCATTAAATTTCTTTTAAAATACTCTTGGTTTTTCAATCTGTAATCGGTTTGGCTTTCTCTAAAACCCGCGTACCAAGGTTCGCCCCAATTCATTCTTGTATAAATATGCCAGAAGAAATGTGTTGTTCTGCTTGCGTCGGCAATAAAGCTTGACTTAATATTTTCATCTAGGTTGTTGTACCAATTTTGCGTAAAAAGGATTTCGCCGTAATTTCCCATTCCGGTTGAACGATTTCCTTCCAAACCGTCGAAAGATATTTGCCTAAGTCCGGTTTTATTATAAAGCTCGGCAATGTTTTTAGAAACTTCCAAACTCAAATCAATATCCGTCAAAAATACTTTATAGCCATGATCAGCCAATTTACAAATTACACTGCTTTTAGAGTGAGTTGATTTTTTTGTTCCAAAAGCTCCTCTTTCACAATTTACCAATTTCCAACCGTTATCATTTACGCATCTTTCATATCTTATAAGCTCTTCATCAATTTGAACTGTTTTAAGATTATTATTTTTGTACTGATCGAAAAATTTAGGATCGTCTATTTTTATTTCTTTAACTGTAGAATTTAAATCTTCGGAAATTTTTGTATATCCAACTTTGCCCAATCTTTTGTCCGGTATCGGAGTAACATATTTATCATTCGTTGTAATAAAATTAGATAAAGTATGCACCCCAATTTGTATGCCGTTTTGGTTTGCCTTTTCAACGCAATTTTTCAAACCGTTTATTCCGTTTGGAAAACTTGTTTTGCTTAGTTCAAAATTACCCCAAGTTTCAAAAGGATTTCCTTGGTATAAATATTTTAAGCCGGCTTTCTTTGTAAGTTCAATTGCTTTATAAATTGTAGATTCTGTAAAATCATAAATTAAATAAGCTCGTGCGGCATATTTAGAGGTTTTGCCCCATTCGCCTTCCAACATGGGATGCGGCAACTTTTCATTTATCTCGATTTTTGAAATTGTATTTAAAATTTCATTTTTTGAACTGCCGAATAAAGCGATTGACGAGCCGATAATTCCGCCGTCATTATATTTTGGAGAAATATAATATTCATGATCCAAGTTATCAATTATTCTTTCTTTATTTCTATTTCTGCAATATGCTTGAAGTGAACTTCCGAATTTAGTTGGTTTAGCGGCTTCTACTCTGTATAACACATAATCTTTGCCTTCTTCGCTGAGGTCGGTATAATCATTTTGAGCAAAAATATTAATTTGCGGCATGCAATCGTTGTTCGTCCATGGAAAACCGCCAAGTGTTTTCGCGTTCAGCGATTGAATTCCTATCGCAAAATCATCATTTTGAACAACGCCGACGGTCTCACCAATAACCTTGTTTAGTTTTGTATTGTATGGTCCCCAAACAATTAACTCTGTGTCACTATCGCTAAATGATATGATTTCAAATTTTATATAATCAGCATTTGCTTCGTATTTTATGACAGCTTTGATATTTGTTAAAAATGTAAATTCAATTTCATTTTTATTCGAATTTATCACTGCTTGTTCGGGATTTATTATCCTGTCATTTTTTTTTATTGATAAGAGGTATGAAGAAGTATCGGCGACTAATAAATTTGCATTTATATTTTTTTGAATAAGTTCCGTTAATTTTCCCTTTTCATCCAACGACAATCTAAAATTTTCAGTTTCAACTGTAAAGAATTTATTTTTGTTTGAACATGAAAATACTATTAACAATATCGCAAAAACAATAAAACTTTTTTTCATAAGCACCCGCAAATTTTTTAATCATTTTGTAATTATTCCAATTTCCGCAGCGGAAGCCCAAGGATTTCCGTTAATTTCACTTAAAGCTTCCAACTTAATAAAACTTGCTTCAATTTCATTTTCAAAATAAATTTTCTGCTCAACAGGATTATTTTTTATATTGCTGAATTCACCTTGAATTACTTTATTCCAATTATTGCCGTCTGTACTTGTATAAAACGCAAACTCTTTAATCGTACCATTTACAATTTCTTTTCTTGGAGTGTAAGTAAATCCCTTTAGTTTCAATTTTTCTCCAAGGCTAATTGAAATATAATGCGGATGTTTTGGCGAATCTGGCTTCCATCTTGTTATCCAATTAGAATTTTCATCTCCGTCAATTGCTTTTGCTGCTGCTTCGTTGTTATCGGTTTGCTCACTTGAAACACTTTGTATTTTCCAATTTAATTTACAAATATCGAATTCTTTTGAAACTACATCACTTACGTTATTTTCAGAATCAAACGCGACTGCTTTAATGATTCCGCCGGCACAATAATTAAACGGATCTTTAAATGTCATGGAATTTATATTCGGTTCGTTTCCATCGATTGTATATTTTATTATTGGACCAACTGTTTCGCAACTTAAATTTACAAATCCGGCTTTGTTCCTTGATATTATTGGATTTGAAACTTGTACTTTTTCAAAATACAAACCAAAATTGTTTATCGTAGGATTAAGTCTGGAATCAATAATTTTCACTTTAATTCTGTCAGTGTATATGTCTGATGTGCTGCAAATTCTTTTATAACCGACTGTTGTTCCTTCCGCAATTTTTTCCCACTGATCATCAATTAACGCAAGAACTTCAAATTGAGAAATCCTTTGAGAATAATCCTTGATATTTTCCTGGAATAAAATTCTGTTGAATTTTTCTTTTCTTCTTAGTTTAATTTCAAAATACGGCTGTTTATCATTTTCATTCGGCATCCAGCAAGTTGTAAGTTTGTCATCAATAATATATGCGGGAATGAAATTTTCAGAAACTTGAGAAGAAGCAACTACCGAACTTCCTTCGGCAAGGTTGTTAGCAAATGTTTCGCTTAATTGTTTTCCCACCTTTTTCAAAACGTCAACGTCACGTTCGGAAAACAATCCTTTATTATTCGGCGGAATATTCAGAAGAAAAACCGTATTGCCGCCAACCGACCTGTACCAAATATCAGTGATTTTTTGTGGAGATTTAACATACTGTGCTTCATCTCTCCAAAACCAACCTTCTCTAATTGACGTATTTGTTTCCGCCGGATACCAATGAAGAAATCCGTTATTTTCCAAACAATTTTTTATTTTGCTTAAAGAACCAAGGTCATCATCGGTCATATCGGGCCAAGTCCAATTGTTAATTGTGCCATTAATTGGAATTACAGACCATTCTGATTCTCTTGTATTTCCGGCTTCATTTCCGCACCATCTAACATCGGGACCTTTACCGAATATAACCGCTTGCGGTGCGAGTTCACGAATTAATTCATACCAGGCATTATAAGTATACTGTTGACCGCCTTTATGTTTTGGATGCGCTCCGTCAAACCAAACTTCATAAATTGGTCCGTATTCGGTAAGCAGTTCAAAAAGTTGATTCATGAAATATTCATTGTAATCATCAACAATAAATTTAAATGTTCTTTTATCTTTAAACTCCCGATTTGATTTTTGCGGAATTGTTCGTTCCGTATATTTGCTTCCGTTTCCGTATAATCCTGTTGAACTTTCTATTTGGAAAAGATCTGCCGGCGACAAATAAACGCCTAATTTTAGATTATACTTTTTGCACGATTCAGCTAATTCCTTAAGTACATCTCCATTTCCGCCGCGCCAATCGCTTGATTTTACTGAGTGATCTGTGTATCTGGTCTGCCAAAGACAAAAACCATCATGATGTTTTACAGTAAGAATGACTAATTTCATTCCCGCCGCTTTTACTGCTTCACACCATTGATCCGTGTTAAGCTCAGTCGGGTTAAATATTTTCGGATCTTCAAAACCGGTTCCCCATTCTCTTCCGGAAAAAGTATTTACTCCAAAGTGAATAAACGCTGTAAACTCATTCTGCTGCCAGTCATATTGACGCTGATCCGGCAATACCGATACCGATTTTTTTACCGTTTCCAAATCGGTTGGTGAACTATCTATATTTGATTGTGCAATTATTCCAATATAGCAGCCAAAAATCAATATTGTTTTAAATACGAAACCAGCATTAAATATTTTATTTTTCATAATATTTTTATTTTTTGAAAAAGCTTAAAATTTATTATTTAAATTTTCCAATTAATATTCCGGAAACATTCCAAGCGCTGAAACTTCCGCCTTCTTTTTCACCAATGGGAATTGCAATTTTAAAAGTATGATATCCGGGAGATAAATTATTCAATTCAATTTCTTCCGGAACTGTTACTGTACCTGGACACCAATTTGACCTGCTAAGATCTGATGAGGAAAGTCCATTTTTAAAATTACCGGATGATGGATTTGACAAACGGTAAGTGCCGCAATCATCTCGCCACGGTATAAAACTATAAACTAATTTATCATCAATAAAAATTTCATTTTTCTTTCGATTAAATTCATCACCGTTTTCCCAGCCGCCATGACCTGTACTTGTGTATTTTAATTTAAGCTCTTTTAATCCGTCTGGAATATTTACAGTTACTCTGAGAGAATCATTGTGGAACATTGTTCCGTAATTTTGATTGGACATTTCCATAATGTTTACAGTATTGAAAATGGGTTTAATCCATACTTTTTCTAATTTATCGCTTGGCTCGAATGACGGATATATTTTTAAATTGACAGATGCAATGTGACCGCCTTTATCATAATTACCGATAAAAATCCCAACCCATATTTCTTTTCCATCATTAGGAATTATATCTGTTACGTCTCTTCTGTAAATAACAGAATCCGCCCATTCAAATCCTTGAATTTGAGTATAATCATTAAATTTTCTAACTCCAAAAGGAGTGAAAAATCTCATTAATTCTAAAGGAGGTTCATAATTTTTTGTCGCGCAAACGCCTTGAAACTCATTTTCGTTTTTGTCTTTATAGACCGGCAGTTTATCAATACCGAATTTGAGCGCGTCTAAAAATGTTGTATCATCTTTAACAGGAATGATGAATAAACTTCCGACTCTGTCATAAGCATCTCCATTGGACCATTGGGAAACTTCGGCAAAAACTACTTCACCTTCATTTATAATTGGCAGTTTAATTTTTTTTAATAATACAGTTCCTTTTGAATAGCGATAAGTAAAATTAAGACTACCAGTATTTGGGTTATCGATGGAATCGCCGAAATTTATTTTTTGATGTTCAAAAATTTGTATTGTTTTATATCTGCTGTCAATTAGTTTTCTTAGATAAGAAGAACCGTTAACTTCAACGGCGTTTGCCAAATTAAAATTTAAATTTTCTTCGGTAACTGCTTTAAACTCAATTTTTTCCGCGAATGTTTCATAGTCTTTATTACGAACCATTTTTAATATCAATCCAATTCCTGGTGCGATAGAAATGCTTGGGCTTCCTTTAATCTTCAATTCATTTGTAAACCAAATTTCTATTGTATTGGATTTTATTTTTAAGACGGCTTTTTTACAATTATAACCAAGTATGTTTTCAGTTTCATCCGATATTGCTGCCTGTTCGTAATCTTTAAATGATCTTTTTTGGAAAAATTGATTTTTACCATCATTCATCAGCTGATATGTAAAATTATCATTGTAATTAATAAATTCCTTTTGTTTTTCATATTCTCCTGATTCGTAACCAACTATTCCATTCTTATAAAACATCTTTAAAAAATGATTAGTAGAAATTTTACCGTTATTTTTAAACGAATAGTAAACAATTCCTTCATTAATTTTTTGCTGAGCAATTACTGTTGAAAACATTAACAAAACTAAAACCGCGAATTTTATAAAATGCTTTGATATTTTTAATATACCCATTCTCAGATCCAATTAACTAAAAAATTATTTTGTTATAATTTCCAATTTTATCAATTTTTGATTTCGAAAAATCCCTAAGTCTAATTTTCCTTTCCAATTATTACTTTGGTAAATTTTCAATAATTCGAAAATGTTTTTAACTTCATTACCCTCGCATTCAACAATTACATCCTTTGATTTAAGACCGGCTATGTCCGCCAATGAATTAGAGCTAACATTTAAAATCAATATTCCGCTTTTATCATTTAAACCGGTCGCGGATCTTTCGCCTAAAGTAGTAATACTTTTGATATTCGCACCGAGCCAATTTATTTTTTTATCGGAAACAATGTCTTCATTACTTAAAATTAAAATTGGTGAGTCTGGCTTTTTTGCAAGTCTTTTTAAATTCTTTTCTTGCACACCAAAATTTTGCATACTAAAATTTTTAAATCCTATTTTGTGAACTGGCGATTTATCTGAAATTCTAAAATCTAAATTCTTAGGATCAATAAATTCCGGATCTCCGTAAATACTATTTTTATCAGTACTTTTCATTTGAGTTTTTTCTAAAGAACTTTTATCGGTAAAGAAATTATAATTTACTTCGCTGCCCCAATCATTTAACAAAATATCTTTGTGTTCGGTCATAACAATATTTTTTTTAAAAATATCTTTACTGTTTTTAAACCAAACATGCGGATGAAATCCGTTATTAATTAAAATGTTATTTTCAACAATTCTATTAAATCCTTCACGTAATTTTATACCGCCATTCAGACAAAGATTATTATAAATTATATAATTCGATGAGCCATCATCTAAATCAATATCCCATCCATGATCACATCTAATCCTATTATTTCTTATAATTGTTGTATTTACAGCGTCCAATTTGTATAAATTAGGATTTAAATTAACAAGACTATCAAGAATTTTTCGGTTAGGATGCCAATATCTATCTCTTCCCCACGAATTAAAAGAGCCATGGTCTCCGGTTTCAAGAACGGTATTAAAAATATCGTTAAATTCAATTATGTGCCCACCCCAAGTACCTTCAGAAATATTTATACCGGCTCTTGGAACATCATAAATGCTATTATTTTTAATTATTATATTCATGGACATAGAAATTTGAATACCGCTCGTTTGTTTTTCAATCATTCCGGTTTTGTGAATTAAATTATTTTCAGCTAAACAATTCGATGGATATAATTTATTTTTAGGTCCGCTTATTGTATCAATTTTGCTCATTTCTATAAAATCATAATAATAAAATGATGGTGAGCGAACAGATGAAGTATCACCGACAAACGCAATTCCGGTCGCTCCTACATTATGAATATGATTATTAAAAATTTTTATATTTCTGTTGTAAGAATTAATAAAAATAGCATTTCCGCCTAAATTGCTAAATTCGCAGTCAGATATTTGGATGTTTTCAGTTCCTGAAATAAAAACCGCACCTCCTCTGTAAATTGCCCAATCGCTTCTCAGCAGCTTATCATATTTATCCATAAATGTTCTTTTAGTCTGCTTAAAACTAATTCCAATAATTTTAACATTTTTCAATGGTTCATCAATTGAACCCGAAAGTTCAAAAATATTTTTAAGTACAGAAACTTCAATTTTGCATTTGTTAGGATCAATGCCATTGGAAGGAAATAAATAAATTTTATTAGCGGCTTTGTCATGAAAATATTCTTTAGCCGTATCCAGCTCTTCAAAAACATTCTCTACCATTCTAAATTTGGGATGCAGACCATTTTCGGGTCTATTGTTTTGATGTCCTCCTTCAAGTATTGCTTCACCGTTTTTATCAATTCCAATAATCTTATAATGAAAGTCGCCCCATTCTGCTTTATGTGTAATATGAACAAACGCACCAATCGGATTCTTCCATTTTTTTATTCTTTCTTTAGAGATAACGTCTTCGGCATAACCATTCCAATGACCACCGTTTTCATTAAAATTCGGATACCTGGCAAGTATTTGCTCTTCATCATTTAAATATAACTGGTCAAAATCAACTGAGTTATTTAAATCTGCTTCCCAAATATTATTGTCTAACTTTTTCCATTTTAGATCAAGAAGTTCTGAACCTTTGATATAGGTATTATTTGAACCTGAACCTTGTAAGTTTATTGATTTGAAACGAGGTAAAATTTTTATTGTTTTGCTTAAATAATATTCGCCGGGAAGCAACTTAATAATAATATCATTGTTGGTTTGATCTTTTGATAATTTCGTAAAAACATAATCGAAAGCGCTTTCAAGGTTAGAAAAAGGTTCGCTTTCGGATCCTAAATTCTTTGTTTCCTTATTTGAATCAACATAAATTATTATCTGTTTTGAATTGCAGCTGAAAATTAAAAATGATATTAAAATAAAAACAAAAGCTTTTAAATTTGTTATCATCTGATATACTAATTATTAAATGATAAATTAACAAACTGGTATTTTGAACCATCAAGCGTAATTTGTTTCTCTATGCTTTCACCGTTAATTTGTGCAATAATTTTATACTGAGTATTCGGCAATAAGTTAAAAGTTAAGAAATCATTAAAATCGTGAAGCTCGTCCTTAGTTGTTCCTTCAAAAACAGTTTTATTTTTCAATTGGATTTTAATATTTCCAGTAATTCTTTTACCGTTAGGTCTATCGAATAATCGAATCGCGAGAGTTACTTTACCATCCTCAGCAACTGTTTTACTGTATCTATCTGTCACAATATCCGCATAAATATACGTCGCTGTGCTGTCAAACAACGGCGGAAAAATTACATCCGTTTTTTTAAATGACGCAGCATAAATGCTGTATTTCCAATCCGTATCATCGGAAGTTAAAGCTCTTTCACCAAACCAGGTTTTATCAAGCGGACTTTCTTCCGCGGCGCCTATGAAATGCCAGCCGTTATCCCAAATTTCAACCCATGAATGATTTCCGGATTGATCTTTCCAAAGTGGAACACCGACAAACCTTGCCGGTATTCCAACAGCCCTACAGACATCAATTAGAAGAATTGATAATCCGGTACAGGAGGCTATGCCGGCATCAATGGACTCATAAGGGCTTTGATCAGCTTTTGGTCTCTTTGTTGAATAATGCACATTTACAAGATCCCAAATTTCTTTATTCAGTTTTAGAACGGCTTCAGAAACTGTACTATAGTTCTTAACCATTGAAAAAAATCTATTATAAAAATCCTTTCTCCAATTGTCTCGCCGTTCATTAATATTTGAATATGGCAAAATGTAATTAAGGAAAATTTCTTTTGGAATTTCGTCTTTCCATTTTACGGAATCCATAACTTTATAAGCATATTCCACATTTGTTAAAATATATTCTGACGATAATTTTTTTAAATCTCTTTCGGGCATATTTTCAATTAAAAAATTAAGTCCTTCTTTATAGCCTGGTTCACATTTTTGAAGCGCGGAAACTATTTGATTGGAATTGCTACCCGATAATTTTACAGCTTCTTCAATTTTAGAATTACTAAGGAAATTTTTGTCATTATTTTCGTTTGGATCAGGAGTGGAACATTTTAGAATAAATAGAGATATTATAATAATTATAAAACTTATACTTACTTTTGATTTTATTTTTTTCATTATAAAGTCTCTTTTGTCTTATAAATATCAGTTCGCAAATAAGAAAATATTTTTATATTTAAATTTTTTAGTTATCTTACTTACACGTGTAAGTAAAGTTATATAATATTATTTTAAAATGATATAAAATTGCATAACTTTTTTGAATTTTCTGTATATCCATTGTTCGAAAAACAACGAGACTGTGTTCGACAATTTTAACTTAATATGATATACAATTAAAAACATTCCAACTAAACTGACAGAAATTTTGTTTACACAAATTAATATATTGAGCACATTTCTAATTTATACTTACTTAAGAATTTTGGAGAATTATTTTTATGAAAATCAAATTACTCACATTTTTAATAATGATAATTTTTTTATCATGTTCAACAAATCAGAAAAAAGAAATTAGTATTATTCCCGAGCCTCGGTCAACTATGATAGAAAATGGTGAATTTATTATTTCAGCGGAAACAAAAGTATTTGCGGATAATCAATTTAACGATGCCAATAAATTAATTAGTCAATTAAATATTGTTTTAAAAAGAAGTTCAGGAATGGAGTTAACACAGCAAAAGGAAAATCAGCCGGAAAGCAACTATATTTATATTAAGTATGATGAGTCAATTAAAAATTCAGAAGGATATCAGCTTAGTGTAAATGAAAAAGGCGTAACAATTTCAGCATCCAATTCGGCAGGAATTTTTTATGGAATTCAAACAATTTTTCAGTTACTTCCCGTTGATATTTATTCATTAACAAAGAAAGATATAAAACTTACTGTTCCGTACGTTCAAATTACCGATGAGCCGAGTTTCAGTTACAGAGGAGTTCATCTTGACGTTGGAAGACATTTTTTTAGTAAGGAAGACGTAAAAAAATATATTGATTATTTGGCAATGCATAAAATGAACAAATTCCATTGGCATTTAACCGAAGACCAAGGCTGGAGAATTGAAATTAAAAAATATCCAAAGCTTACAGAAATCGGCGCGTGGAGAAAAGGATCAACGAGCGATGGCAAACCTTACGGCGGTTTTTATACTCAAGAAGATGTAAAAGAAATAGTTAAATATGCTGAAGATAGATTTATTACGGTTATTCCCGAAATTGAAATGCCCGGTCATTCACAAGCCGCGTTAGCTTCTTATCCTGAACTATCATGCACTGGCGGACCATTTGAAGTAGGAACCGAATGGGGCGTAATGAAAGATGTATACTGTGCTGGCAATGAAAAAACATTTGAATTTCTTGAAGACGTTTTAACAGAAGTTATTGAATTATTTCCGAGCAAGTATATTCATATTGGCGGTGATGAATGTCCTAAAGACAGATGGCACGTATGTAAAAAATGTCAGGCAAGAATTAAAAAAGAAAATCTTAAAGATGAGCATGAATTACAAAGTTATTTTATCAAAAGAATAGAAGACTTTTTACTCACAAAAGACAGAAAAATAATAGGCTGGGATGAAATTCTAGAAGGCGGTTTAGCGCCTCAGGCAACTGTAATGTCTTGGCGAGGAATTGAAGGCGGAATTGCCGCGGCAAAACAAAATCATAATGTAATAATGACACCCGGCTCTCACTGTTATTTTGATCAAGCTCAAGGTGACGCTGCGAATGAACCTCATTCATCGGGTTCTAAATTAACATTAACCAAAGTATATTCATATGAACCCGTTCCTGCTGAATTAAATACCGATGAAGCTGAATTTATTTTAGGCGCGCAAGCAAATATGTGGACCGAGCAGCTTCCCGAATTTAAAGATGTGGAATATATGTTAATGCCGAGAATTTCTGCGCTTTCAGAAGTTCTTTGGACGAAAAAAGAGAAAAAAGATCTGAATAATTTTATTAGAAAGATGGATCAGCAATTTGAAAGATATGAAGCTATGCAGGTAAATTATGCAAAGAGCGCGTATAATGTTACAATTGGTACCGATTTTGACGATGCAACAAAAACATTGATGATCGCAATGAGTACCGAATTATCAAATGTAGAAATTTTTTATACTGTTGACGGAAGTGAGCCAACTGAAAAATCAACGAAATACAGTTCACCATTTAAAATTGAAGGCAGTTCAAAAATTAAAGCCGTTACTTACAAAAATGGAAAACTTATGAGTAAGACAACCGAAAAAGATATAAATATTCATAAGGCATTCGGGAAAAATATTACTTTAAAATTTCCATATTCCGAAAAGTATAACGGCGGCGGCAACTTTGGATTGGTCGACGGTTTATACGGTTCTAATTCTTTTGCTGATTCATTTTGGCAAGGATTTGAGGGTGATGATTTCGATGCAGTTATTGATTTGGGAAATATTGACAAAATTAATTCAGTTGAAATGAACTTCATTCAAAGTAATCATTCTTGGGTATTTCTGCCTGAGTTTGTTGAAGTTTCATTATCTACAGATGGTAAGAATTATAACGAACCAGTTAAAATTATTAATGATGTTAATCCCAAAGATGCCGGATCAATAAATAAAAATTTTGCCGCTCAGTTTGAAAATGCTGACGCAAAATATGTAAAAATTCATGCAAAAAATATTGGGGTTTGTCCTGAATGGCATACCGGAGCCGGCGGTAAAGCATGGATATTTATCGATGAAGTAACTGTAAAATAAAGTTTGAGGAAACAAAGTGAATAGAATATTCTTTTTTATAATTCTAATATTTTGGTTTACAAATTCCTTTGCTCAATTAGAACATGAAATTACTGATTACGTTCCGGAAACTGATCTCCTTGCCTTAAATAAAATTGAAAAATGGCAGGATCTTAAATTTGGACTACTTATGACTTGGGGACCATACAGCCAATGGGGCATTGTTGAATCTTGGTCTCTTTGTCCCGAAGACTACGGATGGTGCATGAGAACTGAAGGCAGTCATTCGGATAATTACTACCAATATAAAAAAGAATATGAAAATTTAAAAACAACTTTTAATCCAACTAAATTTGATCCGGATAAATGGGCTAAAGCCGCAAAAGATGCGGGTATGAAATATGTTGTCGCAATGGCAAAACATCATGACGGATTCTGCATGTTTGACACAAAGACAACAGATTATAAAATTACCGATAAAACATGTCCTTTCAACAGTAATCCAAGATCAAATGTTTTGAAAGAAATTTTAAATTCATTCACCCAACAAAATTTTATGGCTGGAATTTATTTCTCCAAGCCCGATTGGCACAACGAATATTATTGGGATCCCTACTTTCCTCCCTTGGATAGAAACGTAAATTATGACCCGGAACTTTATCCTGAAAAGTGGCAAAAATTTGTGGATTTTACTCATAATCAAATTAGTGAATTATTAACAGATTACGGACAAATAGATATATTATGGTTGGACGGCGGATGGGTAGCAAAGCAAAAAGACGAAGTTGCGAATTGGTATAAAAATAGTCTCAAAAATTCACCAAGCGGGTTTTTAAAAAGTAAGATTGTTAATCAAGATATTAAAATGGATGAATTGGTTGTACAAGCAAGAAAACTTCAACCGGGATTGATAGTTGTTGACAGAGCGGTTAAAGGAAAAAATCAAAATTATCTAACACCGGAAAATACTGTCCCCGAAAATGCTCTTCTATATCCTTGGGAATCGTGTATAACTTCCGGCGGCGGCTGGTCCTGGGTTTTCAACGCGACTTATAAATCGTCATACGAACTTGTACACATGCTGATTGACATTGTTTGTAAAGGAGGTAATTTACTTCTTAACATAGGTCCGGGACCGGATGGAACTTGGGATGACGCGGCATATGATAGACTTTCGGAAATTGGTGAATGGATGAAAATAAACAGCGAAGCAATTTATGAAACCAGAGCGTTAAAACCCTATAAAGAATCTAAAATATGTTTCACAAATAAAAAGAATTCCTATACAGTATATGCAATTTATATGGCTGATGAAAAAGAGAATAACATTCCATCGGAAATTTTTATTTCTTCTTTTGTTCCAAAAAACAACAGTAAAATAAATTTATTGGGTTATTCTCAAAACCTTGATTGGAAAAAAGTAGGCAATGGCATTTTAATTTCGGTTCCTAAAGAAATTCAAAATAATCCGACTTGTAAATACGCGTGGACATTTAAGATAAACGACGTCGAAAAGTTTTATAATTAATTATTCATAAAAAGTAAAAGGAGTTATTATTTATGAGAGTACTAATAAACCTTATTTTCTTTGCCTTAAGTATAAATTTATTTGCACAGCTGGAACACGAAATTACCGATTATGTCCCGGAAACCGATCCTTTGGTTTTAGAAAAACTTGAACAATGGCAGGATCTTAAATTTGGACTGTTGATGCATTGGGGAACATACAGTCAATGGGGAATTGTTGAATCATGGTCCATCTGTCCCGAAGATTACGGATGGTGTGAAAGAAAAAAAGGCAGTAATCCGCAAAATTATTTTGAATATAAAAAAGAATATGAAAATTTAAAAACTACTTTTAACCCCACAAAATTTGATCCGGATAAATGGGCTAAAGCCGCAAAAGATGCGGGTATGAAATATGTTGTATTCACCACAAAACATCATGATGGATTCAGCATGTTTGATACAAAATATACCGATTATAAGATCACTTCAAAGGAAGTTCCGTTTCATACAAATCCAAAGGCAAACGTAACAAAAGAAATTTTTAATTCTTTTCGTAAGCAAGGACTTTGGGCTGGCGCTTACTTTTCAAAACCCGATTGGCACTGCGAATATTATTGGGATCCGTATTTCCCGCCGCTTGATAGAAATGTAAATTATGATCCTGAACTTTATCCCGAAAAATGGCAGAAATATGTTGACTTCACTCATAATCAAATTTTGGAATTGCTAACTGATTATGGAAAAGTAGATATTCTTTGGTTAGACGGCGGTTGGGTAGCCAAACAAAAAAATGATATTCAAGATTGGTATGAAAGAAGCGTTAAAAATACGCCAAGCGGATTTTTAAAAAGTAAAATTGTTAATCAAGATATTAAAATGGATGAGTTGGTTGAAAAAGCTAGAAAACTTCAGCCTGGATTAATTGTTGTTGATAGAGCAGTAAAAGGAAAAAACCAAAATTACTTAACACCTGAAAACACTGTTCCTGATAAATCGCTTCCCTATCCTTGGGAATCTTGCATTATTGCCGGCGGTGGTTGGGGTTGGGTTTTTAATCCGCAGTATAAACCATCATATGAATTAGTGCACATGCTTGTAGATATTGTATGCAAAGGCGGAAATCTGCTTTTAAATATTGGACCTAGTCCCGAAGGAATTTGGCCGGATGCGGCATACGATAGATTAAAAGATATCGGCGATTGGATGAAAGTTAACAATGAAGCTATTTATGGTACAAGAGCAATTGCGCCGTTCAAAGAATCAAAAATATGTTTTACAAATAAAAAAAATACAAATACAGTTTATGCTATCTATATGGCTGATAAAGATGAAAAAAATATTCCTTCTGAAATTTTTGTATCTTCATTCGCGCCTAAACCGGGAAGCAAAGTAAATTTATTGGGATCAAATACAGAATTAAAATGGAATAAAATTGGAAATGGTGTTTTAATTTCGGTTCCTAAAGAATTACAAAATAAACCTACATGTAATTTTGCATGGACATTTAAGATTAACGAAATAGAAAAATAAATAATAGGTATTTAAATGAAAAAATTTCTAATTATTTTTTTCAGTTTAATAATTGTAAATCATAACGCTCAAAATCTTGATTCACTTCATCAAGCAAAAATGGAATGGTTTAAAGATGCCAAGCTTGGTATTTTTATTCATTGGGGAATTTATGCCGTTAATGGAATATCCGAATCTTGGTCCTTTTTTAACGGTAGAATTTCACACGAAGATTATTTAAAGCAAGTCAACGGTTTTACAGCGGAAAAATATGATCCTGATTTATGGGTTAAGTTAATAAAAGACAGCGGAGCTAAATACGCTGTTATTACCTCGCGTCATCACGATGGCTTTTCATTATGGGATACAAAATACGGAAATTTAAATGCTGTAAATTCTGCGGCAAAAAGAGATGTGCTTACTCCTTTTGTTAAAGCATTAAGAAAAAATAATTTGAAAGTTGGTTTATATTATTCCCTTCCCGATTGGTCTTATAACGATTATACTGATTTTACCAGAGAAATTAAGAGATATAAAATTAATGACGACCCAAAGCGATGGAATAAATTTTTAGATTACTATCAAGGACAGTTAATAGAATTAGCCGATAAATATAATCCTGATTTGTGGTGGTTTGATGGTGACTGGGAACATAATGCCGATGAATGGCAAGCTGAAAAAGTGCGTAAAATGCTTCTAGATAAAAACCCAAACGTTATTATTAATTCGCGATTGCAAGGCCACGGCGATTATGATACACCCGAACAAGGTCCGCCGGTTATACGACCTGAAGCCAAATATTGGGAATTATGCTATACAATGAATGATTCATGGGGTTATCAGCAAAATGATAAAGATTATAAAACTCCTCAACAATTATTAGACGTATTTGTAGATTGCATCAGCCAAGGCGGAAATCTGCTTTTAGATATTGGTCCTAAAGCAGACGGAACAATTGCCGATGAACAAGTTCATATTCTAAAAGAATTTGCAAATTGGACATCAAAACATAAAGACGCTATTTATGGAACTCGTCAAGGAATTCCATACGATCATTTTTACGGTCCAACCGCTTTATCTAAAGATAAAAAAATTCTATATCTTTTTGTTAAAGGAAATTCAAACGGACAAATTGCTTTAAAAGGCGTAAAAAATAAAATAAATTCAATTTGGGTAGTTGGTAATGGTACTGCCCTAAACAGTAAAACCGTTAGTAAAGTTTATTGGAATGATTACCCCGGAATTACTTTTATTGATCTTCCGGAAAACGTTTTAGATAAATATTATACTGTAATAGGAGTTCTGCTGGACGGTGAAATAGACCTTTACCGAAAAGTAGTTGGAGCAATTGAAAGTAATTAGATAAAATTATTAAAGGCTTAAAATGACAAAGAAAATTATAATTGTATTATGTTCAATTGTTATTATTGCGATTTTTTCGGCGTGTAAATCTGAAATTACAATCGTTGATAATAATTCAACAAATTATAAAATTGTAATTCCTGAAAACGCAAATGACGTTGAAAAATATTCAGCCGAAGAACTTCAAAAATATATTAAGGAAATATCCGGCACCGAGTTAAAAATTGTAAAAGACAATACTTCAGAATCAGATGATGAAATTTTAATTGGCAGAAACAATAGAATTAAAAACCTGAATATTAAAGGATTGGATTCGCTTGGTCTTGATGGTTTCACAATTAAAACTATTGATAAAAAAATTGTGATTGCCGGGGGAAATAAAAAAGGAACTTTGTACGGAGTATATACATTTTTAGATAATATTCTCGGATGTAAAATGTATTCACCGGATGCAATTGAAGTTCCGCGTAAAAATAAAATTACGATTCCCGAATTTTCAATAACTGAAGTTCCTCAAGTAATTTATCGTGAACTTCACTTGCCTTCTGCAAGATCTTCACAGTATTTTTGCGATTGGCATAAACTGCACCATTATTCCGAACGTGAAAAATATTACGGTTCTTTTGTTCATACATTCGAAAGCTTAGTTCCATCTGATAAATATTTTAAAACTCATCCGGAATATTTTTCGGAGATAAACGGAATTAGAATTCCTCATCAGCAATTGTGCTTAACAAATCCGGATGTACTTAAAATTGTAATTGATGAGTTAAAAAGAAAAATGGCTGAAAAACCCGAAGCGGAAGTTTGGGATGTTTCGCAAAACGATAACTTTGGTGTTTGTATGTGCGAATCATGTTCAAGAAGTGATTCGATATTCCAAAGTCCAGCCGGAACCATAATTGATTTTGTTAACAAAGTCGCAAGAGAATTTCCTAACAAAACAATTTCTACTTTGGCATATCAATACACAAGAAAAGCGCCGGTAGGAATAAAACCCGAACCGAATGTAATGGTTGTGCTTTGTACGATTGAATGCGACAGAAGTAAACCAATTTCTGAAAATAAAGATGATCTATTTAACAGAGATATAAGTGAATGGAGTAATTTAACCAACAATATTAAAATTTGGGATTATGTTGTTCAGTTTTCAAGTTATACGGATCCATTCCCAAATTTTCATGTTCTTCAACCCAATTTAAAAATGTTTGTAGATCATGGAGTGAAGTATTTATTTGAACAAGGCAGCGGAGATTCGTGGAGCGACTTTCATGAATTGAAAGCATATGTTTTGGCAAAATTAATGTGGAATCCGGATGAAGATATTAATGCGGTTAAGAACGAATATTTTAACGGCTACTTTGGTAAAGCCGCACCGAAAGTTAAAGAGTACTTTGATTTAATTGATAGTTCATTGGTTAAATCAGGAGATAAACTTATAATTTACGGCTATCCATCAACTGGAAAAGACAGTTATCTTAAGCCGGAATTACTTGATAAATATTCTGAGATTTTTGATGAAGCCGAAAAAGTTGTAAAAGATGACGTGAAGTATCTTAAAAGAGTTAAGGAAGTTAGATTGCCCCTTGAATACGCAATTTTAGAACTTTCCAAATTAAATGTTTCTGCAAAATACTCAATTTTCAATATTGATGATAACAAGGTTTCCGTAAAAGATGGTATGAAGGAAAAACTTTATAATTTTGTTAACGGAGCCAAAGAAGCGGGAATTAAATCATTGCACGAAAGAGGATTGTCACCCGACGAATATTATTCATCAATGCAAAAGTATTTTAATGAAGGATTTACAATACATAAAGCTTATAAAAAGAATGTAAAAGTTATTAGTCAAATTCACCCGAATTATTTGGTTAAAGGACCGCAAACATTAACCGATGGAACAATAGGCGAAGCAAATTATTTTTTCAATTGGCTTGGTTTTGAAGCAACTGAATTTGAAGCTGTTGTTGATCTGGAAGAAATGACCGACATCAATTTAGTAAGAACAAATTTTCTGCAGGAAATAAAATCATGGATTTGGCTTCCAAAATCGATTGAATATTTTGTTTCAGGTGATGATGTTAATTATGTTAAAATCGGTGAAGTAAAAAATAAAATTGACGAACATAAAGACGGCATATTTACTGAACCGTTTACATTAAATGTAAATAATATAAAAGCACGGTACATTAAAGTAAAAACACACAGCTTAATAAATTGTCCTCGCTGGCATATTGGATATAATAACGGCAAAGGCAAAGCATTTATTTTTGTGGATGAAATTATAGTAGACTAATTAATTAGTTTTCATTTATTATAATTTTTACGCCATTTAAATAATTATCGGTAATCTTTGTATTTGAGCAGTTGATCAATTCAATTAATTTACTGGCATTTATTTTCTTGTTGGTTTGAATATTATTATTCTCAAAAAATATTCTGCCGCCGCTTTTTGCTGAAAATGCAGAATTGTATTTTAGTTTAAAAATATTATTCCGCACGTTTATATTTGTATGAATCGGTTTATCCTCAAATGTTTCTATGTTTTCCGGATGAATGTTTATAACCGGCTCTCCGCAATCAATAAATCTATTGTTGCTAATATTTACATTAGTAACATAACCTGACTCATACCAGCTGCTCGCGTCATCGGCAATTAAAATCGCGTTCATATATGTTTTATTAAAATCATTATTTTCGATTATTACTTTTCCTCTAGTTGTTACAAGAATTCCTCTTGTCGGAATTTTTGTAACCGAAGAATTGATAAATTTGAAATCTGGTGTCCAAGTAATATTTTCAACTGCGTCATTTATATCAATTTCATAATTAAGTTTTTCGCTTAATGTAATTATCATTTCTTTTTCATTTAACATTTGTGAATCAATTATTTTATTTTTTCCGTAAGGCAGCAAACTTTTATGATTTATAAATTCAATGCTGTCACCTGCTTTAAAAGCATTAAAGCCATATGTCTGCGGATGCATATATTTTACTTTAATTTTTTTATCTCCTGTAAAACCGACAATTATTAAATGTGTTCCATGTACATTTACCGCGTCATCATTTGCGGAAGATAGATAAGAATTATCTACTTCAATTTCACCTTTACAACTTGAGAAATGTAGTATATCAGCCCAAGCGGATGAGGTTCTTTCGGATTCTATTCTAGGCGCAACACAAAGCGAATCAAAATATATATTTTCACAAAACTGATGGACAAATCCCAAACCATGCATAAAATAAATTTTCGTTCCGCTCCATTTTATATTTTTACTTTCATTTATAAAAAACGCGGCATAATCTCTAAAAGTATCTCTATTTTGATAAATCAATCCTTTTTCAAATCCGGGATTTTTACTGAAATAAATTCTTACTTTATTATTGCCATGATTTTTAAAACGCAAATCTTCGGTAGGAATGCTGACGCGGAAAATTTCATTGCTTGAAGGATTAAATATTTGCCACAACGAATTTGGCTGACAGCTCCAACCTTCACCAATCCAAATTAATTTTTTATTCATAATCTTAAAATCTGAATCTTTATGAATTTTTACATCAGCGTAATTTTTTGAAATATTTTCAACTATGAATTCGGAAACTGTCGGTCTTTTATAGTCAAAACTAAACCCTTTTATGTCGATGTTTTCACAGTTATTTACGCAAACATCAATTGCCTTGCCCCTTAAAATAACATCAGCGCCATAAGCTTTAACATTAATATTTTTCGAATCCAAAAAATAAACGGCAATTGATTTTAACGAATCGGGAGCGTCATTGGTATTACTTAAATTGAATTTTTCCTTAAATGATTCTTGAGGAAAAAGCTCATATTTGCCGGGAGTAAATTCAATCTCAATCGGTTTTTCTTTTGATCCGACTCCAATTATAAATAGTGTTTCGTAAAATTTTCCGCTTGATAATATTTCAATTCGATTACCTTCTGTAAGAAAGTATTGATTAACATTCTTAAAAGTTTTCCATGGCGAACTTTTATCCGTACCAATATTCTCATCATCGCCAATATTAGGATCAATAAAGTAAGTTATATCATTCTTAGAAATAATTCTCTCGCTCTTAAATAAATAATTTTTCTCATTTACCATATTGGCTTTATTGATGAAGGGAATAATAAATGTAAGTAATGATATAATTGAAGAAAAGAAAAAGCGCATAATTTTTTCCAAACTATTTTAAATTGTGAAAATATTTTTTGCAAGTAATAATTTTGAAATAAATTCTAATATAAAATATGCTATTTTTAATTTATTGTTTAGCATAATTTTGATATGAATATCCTTTAATTATGAATTCAAAATATTCTTACAAATCATTGGCGAATTAATTAAGAAAGAACTTATTAAAAAACTAAAACAAGAATCTAAGATATGTACAATTTAATTAGAACTTTAGCCGCAGTATTATTATTTACTGCAATTAGTACCTCAGCACAAGACAACTGGAAACCGGTTGATGGAAATATTAAAACAAGGTGGGCAAAAGATGTTGATCCAAACAATCCGCATCATGAATATCCGCGGCCTAATTTGGTAAGAGATGCTTGGAAAAATCTAAACGGTTTGTGGAATTACGAATTGACAGATCTAAATAGTAAACCAAAATATTTTAGTGAGAAAATTCTTGTCCCCTTTCCTATCGAATCATCATTATCGGGCGTAAAAAAATCGGTAAATGATTCAACTTTGCTTTGGTATAATAGAAATTTCACAATACCTGAAGATTGGAGCGGAAAGAAAATCATTCTTCATTTCGAAGCAGTAGATTGGCAGACAAAAGTTTGGATAAATGATAATTTTGCCGGAGAACATAAAGGCGGATATGATCCATTTAGTTTTGATATTACTGAATTTTTAAAAGACGGAGAAGATCAATCATTAATAATCTCTGTGTGGGATCCGACAGATAAAGGAACTCAGCCTTGCGGTAAGCAGGTTCAAGATCCGGGTGGAATTTTTTATACGTCAACAACTGGCATTTGGCAAACGGTTTGGTTGGAACCGGTTAATGAAAATTATATTCAAGAATATTTTGTCATTCCGGATATTGATAAACATTTGATTAAATTAAAAGTAAATTCATCAGATAATAACTCAGCATCCAAAATAAAAATTGTAATTAAAGAAAATAATAAAGAAGTTAAGACTTATTCGGGAAACTATAATGATACGTTAAAACTTCAAATTGCAAATCCAATTTTATGGACCCCGGAAAATCCATTTTTATACGGATTGGAAATTACACTGTTTAATGAGGATAAAGCAACAGATAAGATAACCGGTTACTTTGGAATGAGAAAAATTTCTTTAGATAAAGATTCATTTGGCAGACTAAAAATATTTTTGAACAATAAATTTGTTTTTCAAAACGGACCGCTTGACCAAGGATTTTGGCCTGATGGAATTTATACAGCGCCAACCGATGAAGCTTTAAAATCAGATATAGAAATTACCAAAGAACTTGGCTTTAATATGATGCGTAAACATGTAAAGGTTGAGCCGAGAAGATTTTATTACTGGTGTGATAAACTTGGTATTCTTGTTTGGCAGGATATGCCTTCAGGTGACGCGAAAATTGCCCCAGATGAAAAAGATATTGTTCGTTCAAAAGAATCTGCAGAGCAATATGAATTTGAATTAAGCAGATTGATTTCAACACGCTTCAATAATCCAAGCATAATAATTTGGGTTCCTTTCAATGAAGGCTGGGGTCAATTTGATACTGAAAGAATTACGAAAAAAATAAAAATGTTGGATCCTTCGCGATTGGTAAACAATACAAGCGGATGGAGCGACAGGAATGTCGGCGATATTTATGATATTCACAGTTATCCCGCACCGAGAATGCCGGAAGCTCAGAAAGAAAGAGCGATTGTCATAGGCGAATTTGGCGGTTTGGGATTGAGAATTGACAAACACGTTTGGACTAATGAAAATTGGGGTTATGTATCATTTACCGATCCAGAAAAATTATTATCCGACTATGAAAAATATTATTCGAATATTTGGGAATTTGTCAAAGATTCTGCTCTAAGCGCGGTTGTTTACACACAAACAACCGATGTTGAAACCGAGGTGAACGGATTGCTCAGTTATGACAGAGAAATTATAAAATTAAACAAAACCGCTTTACGTAAAATCAACACAAACAATTATGTTAAAGCGCCAAAAATTAAACCAACGGGCGGACTAATTAACAAAGGGCAAAAAGTAGAAATTTTCTCTGATCAACCGCAATCAATTTTTTACACATTGGATGGTACTGAACCAAGTATGAGTTCCGCACTTTATTCTTCGCCAATTATAATTAATTCTAATTCTGTGTTAAAAACAAAAGTAATAATTGATAATAATGAAAGCAGAACAATATCGGAAGATTTTAAAATTACGGAAATGAATCAGCCTGAATATATTTTCCCCTTTAGCGAAAGATTTCAAGCCGGCGGCGCATTTGCGTTAATAGATGGAGTTAAAGGTTCGGAAATATACAGTGACGGCAAATGGCAAGGATTTGACGGGAATAATTTCGAAATTATTTTTAGCGGACTTGATTCAAAAAATATTAAAGAAATTAAAATTAACTTTCTGGAAGATTTAGATAAGTGGATTTTCTTTCCATCAGAAGTAAATTTGAAATATTCTAATGATGGGAAAAATTATACTTTACTTAAATCAATTAAAATTGATCAGCCTGCAGATTACCGCGACGCGTCAATTAAAAGTATATCTTTTGATATGAAAAACGTAGACTTTACAATCGTTAGAATTGAAGCCGTTAATATAAAAGTATGCCCCGTTTGGCATAAAGGTTCTGGCGAAAAGTCATGGTTATTTATTGATGAAGTAGAATTTCTTAAATAATAATTATTGCAGATACTAAACCAATTTATATTTATAGAAATATTTTGTATTTTACTTACACGTGTAAGTAAAGTAGTTATTTGGCATATAAAAATTGTCGAATAAATAATTTTTTTATTTTTTCTAAATATTGTTCCCGGGGGTTAAATGAATTTCAAACGATTTTTAATTTTATTTTTTTTAACAACATTAACAACAATTGTAAACGCACTGCCAGATCATATTGTTACAATCCACAAAAATCCCAAAAATGAATATATTATTTCAGTTAATACTCAAGCTCACATTGACTATGGTTTTTCATTTCCAATAACGTATAAATTTTCAATAGAGCAAAATTTTTCTGATATAGTTGTTAAGAAAAAATATTTAGAAAGCAATGAATGGATCAATATAAATAAACTAAATGTGAATTTTTACAATCATCATGAAACTTACAGAATAGATACAGTTAACAGTTTGATTTATATGTCAATTGGATTTACAAATGTTTCCGATACGGTTTATTTAAAAGCTGAAAATAATTTAGGCGAAACAATTAATCTTGAATTCAAAGAAATTACAAAATTTTATGATAACCGAGACGCAGCCGTTACCGCCAGCGCAGATGATATGGCAAGCTGGAGTCAAAATAAATTTAACGCGACAATCGCAAATTTTTTACAGTATAATTTGTATTTAACCTTGGCAATGAATACATCAGGAATGAGTAAAGAAACATATAATTTTGTACAGGATAAATTAAATACCGGATTTATTGAAGCGGGGGTTCATACAAGAACGCATCCCGGTTGGGCAGCTTACGATGATTATGATTCTGAAATAACTGGCTGTAAAAACGATATAATAAATAATTTGGAATTACCAGAACTTTATAGAAACGGAGATAAAGAGTATGTTTATAGTTTTATTGCGCCGAACGGATATTTTGACGAGATAATAGATTCGCTTGTCGGGCAAAATAAAATGCTGGTGAACAGACTTTATCATAATGATTTTTTTGACGGTTTTGCCGAATGGAATGACAAATCCGGCACTTATGTTCCCTTTACAGTAACAAGAGCTTTTGATCCGCCCGCTTCTCAACTCGGCTGGGGAATCGGAACAAATGATATAAATGATTTAAATGGTAAGTTTGATGAAGTTACTTCAAACAGCGGAGTTTATCATTTAATGTGCCATCCAAATGTTATGGAATGGGACAAGGCTTATCCATGGGAACATTTGGAGTATATCAGCAACAAGAGTAATTTATGGTATGTTACTCTGGGTCATTTATACCTTTATCATTTAGCGCAGCAAAATTATGTTTATGAAGAATTGGTAGGCATTAATGACAATAAACTGCTTACGGCAAAATTAACTTTATACCAGAATTATCCAAATCCTTTCAATCCGTCAACAACTATTAAGTTTACAATTCCGGAGAATAACTCATTTGTAAACCTAAAAGTATTTGATGTGCTCGGAAGAGAAGTTCAAACTTTGGTGGAAGGTGTTAAACATAACGGCTCTTATTCAGTAGAATTCAATGCTAATAATTTATCATCCGGAATTTATTTATATAAACTGCAAGTTAACTCTAACGTAACATTTAAAAAAATGACGCTAATTAAATAATATAAATCAATTATGAAAAAATTATTTCTTTTAGGATTATTTTTATTTTTCAGCGACTTAAATTTTGCGCAAGTTTGGCTTGTTGATCCGCTGCAGCCTATTTTTCCTGATTCAAATGATTTGTCAAATTATTCGGCAAATTGGGCGACTGAATTCCCTTCCGGTACAATTGCGGATGTTCATTTAGTGGCTGAATTACCATTAGGAAATGAATACAAAATTTCAGCTTCACTTAATGGAAATGGTTTTAAGAGTAATTTTTATGAATTAATTGATGTTCCCGTTGAACAAAATACTGGTTTAGACAGCCGAACTGAAATTTATACAGATCAAAAAAATCCATATGTAATAAGAAGAGCTCCATTTAGAATTTATGAAGCGATTAAACCTCTAAAAGAAAATAGATTTTTCGCAAAGAATAAATTTACCGCGTTAAGATTGGAAATCCCCGAAAACTTAATTGAAGAGATAAATAATTACTCGGTTGAAATTAAAATTGAAGGGGAAAATTTTTCTAAAACATGTACATTCAATTTTAAGGTTTATCCCGCCAAAATACCGAACATAAACAATAGTAATTTCTTTTACACAAATTGGTTTAATCTACAGCAAATGGAAAGTTTCCATAACGTTGAACGGTGGTCTGATAAGTGGTTTGAAATGCTTAATAAATATGCGCAATTAATGGCGCACGGAAGACAGAATTCAATTACAATTCCCAATGAAGTCTTTCAAATTAAGGATGATGAACTTACACTTGACGAAAATAAATTATTAAAATTTATAAATGTCTTTCGCAAATATGGGTTTAAATATTTTGAGGCTCCACACTTGATGTATAGAGGAGATGAAGATAATTGGGAAGATCCGGAATTAAAAGTATTGCTGACTAAGAAAAGATATTACAACGAAAATGGAAGTCATGATATTGAAACATTAGTTTATCTAATTAAAAATTTTGCTCAAGAAAACGATCTCACAAATAATTGGCTGCAGCATATTTCTGATGAACCAACCGGCGCCAACGCAAAATGCTATAAAGATGTTGTCGCTCAAGTAAAAAGTATTTTTCCCGAAGCAAAAATAATGGAAGCTACAAATGACCGAGACAGTATTGCGGGAGCTATTGATATTTGGTGTCCGCTTATAAATGATTTTCAGGAAAATGAATCGTTCTTCAGAGAACGTGAAAAGTACGGCGAAAAAGTTTTGGTTTATACTTGCTTAATTCCCGGCGGACCTTGGTTAAACAGAACTCTTGATATGGAAAGGATTAGACAAGTTTATTTCGGCTGGGCTGCGGCATTTTATAATACCAGCGGATATTTGCATTGGGGATTAAATCAATATTGCGCAAACCCTTATGAACAAAGTGTCGTAAAACATCCATCCCCTATTGCCGGACCAACAAATTATTTACCGGCGGGAGATACTCATATAATTTATCCGGGAGAAGACGGTCCACTTTCTTCAGTCCGTTTTGAAGCTCATAGAATCGGCTGTGAAGATTACGAGCTTTTACAAATGTTAAAAATTAAAAATAAAATTTTGTATGATAAATTAGTTAATCGACTTTTTCAAAATTATACTTCATATAACAAAGATTTAAAAATTTATCGGGATGTTAGAAAAGAACTTCTAACTTCATTGGAATAATTTTCTTCATATAATTTTAATTAATTAATTTGCCCAAACATTAATTGGTAAACAAATTGATTTATTCGCGATTAGTTAATATTAGCGCGGGATTTATAACAACTCTTGCGCTAACATTTTGTTCCTCCAAAAGCGTGATTAAAGATCACAATAGACCTAATATAGTTTTAATTGTTGCCGATGATCTTGGATACGGTGAATTAGGCACGTATGGACAAAAAAAAATCGAGACGCCCAACATTGATGCGCTTGCAAAATCAGGAATTAAATTTACTCAATATTATTCTGGTTCGGCAGTTTGCGCTCCATCTCGTTGTGCAATGCTAACAGGTCAGCATACAGGTCATACTTATATTAGAGGAAATGATGAATGGTCTGAAAGAGGTGATGTTTGGAATTTTCAAAAAGTTTTAGAAGATCCAAATTTAGAGGGACAAAGACCAATTCCGGATTCTATTCCTCTTCTTAGTCAGATACTGCAAAATAACGGATACAAAACCGGATTGATCGGGAAATGGGGTTTAGGCGCCCCGCTTTCAAATGGAAATCCCAATAATAGAGGTTTTGATTTTTTCTACGGCTATAACTGCCAGAGACAAGCACATACTTATTATCCAAAACATTTATGGAGAAATAATAAAAAAGAAATTCTTCAAAATAAATTAGTTCCGTCTCATCAAAAATTAAAAGATGGCGCTGATCCTTATGATATAAATAATTATTCTGATTATAGTTTAACAGACTACGCACCTGAACTTATGCAGAAAGAGGTTTTAAATTATTTAAATGAGAATCAAGAAAACCCTTTCTTTCTATTCTATGCAACAACAATTCCACACGTTGCCTTACAAGCTCCTCAAAAATGGATTGATTATTACGTGAATAAATTCGGCGATGAAAAACCTTATGACGGAAGCGACGGCTATTTTCCAAGCCGGTATCCTCATGCGACTTATGCAGCAATGATATCTTATCTTGACGAACAAGTCGGTGAAATTGTAAGTGAATTAAAAAAACTGAATATTTACGACAATACAATAATTATTTTTACTAGCGATAACGGCGCTTCATTTTCCGGCGGAACTGATCCAAACTTTTTTAACAGCGGCGGTATATTAAGATGTGAAAAAGGAAGAGGAAAAGGTTTTTTGTTTGAAGGAGGAATTCGTGTTCCGTTCATAGCTTCATGGCCGAGTAAAATTAAGGCAAATTCACAGTCCGATCATATATCCGCATTTTGGGATATGCTCCCAACATTTTGTGATATTAATAATGTTGCAATTCCAAAAAATATTGACGGCAATAGTTTTCTTCCAACTTTACTTGGAAATACTCAAGACCAGCCGGAATATATTTATTTTGAAATTCCTGAATACGGCGGACAGCAAGCCGTGAGAATGGGGAAATTTAAAGCAATTAGAAAAGATATAAAAAATGGGAATTTGAATATTGAACTCTATGATTTAGACAAAGATATTAAAGAAGAAAATAATATTGCCGATCAAAACCCGGATATAATAAATCAAATAAAAATCATTTTAGATAAAGAACATACATCTCCTGCTATACCGCTATTTAAAATGAAAACTTTAGGCGATAAATAGAAATAATTACTAATTATAATAGAGAATAAATGAAAAGCAAAATAATATTTTATTTTTGTTTAATTATCTTCGTACATCTTTTCACATCATCTTTGAAATCCGAAAATAATAAACCAACCCAATTAAAATTGTGGTATGAACAACCAGCAAAAGCAAGTGTTCTTGACAACGATAATCCTTGGATCGATGATCCAGAATGGCTTAACGCTTTACCTCTTGGCAACGGCTCGCTTGGCGCAATGATCTACGGTGACGTAAATTTTGAAAGAATTCAATTAAATGAAGAAAGCATGTGGTCGGGCAGCCCCGATGATAATAATAATCCAAATGCATTTCCCGCTCTTTCAAAAATAAGAGAATTACTTTTTTCAGGTAAATATAAAGAAGCTTCAGAACTGACTGAAAAAACACAAATATGCAAAGGCAGCGGCTCGGGACACGGCAACGGAACGTCTGTGCCATTTGGTTCATTTCAAACTTTGGGTGATCTATGGATAAATTTTAATAATAATTCCAACTATAAAAATTATTATCGTGAATTGAATTTAAATAACGCCGTTGTAAATGTTTCTTATATTCAAAATGAAATTAATTTTAAAAGAGAAATTTTCACATCCTTTCCTGATCAAGTAATGATTGCAAAATTTACGGCAGATAAACCGGGACAACTTTCTTTTGAATGTAAATTAACCAGGCCGGAAAGATTTAATACCAAGAGCGAAAATAATGAATTAATAATGTTCGGTGAACTTGATAACGGAAAAGGCGGCGGCGGTTTAAAATATATGACTCGTTTAAAAGCTAAAATAAAAAACGGACAAATAAATTATTCTGACTCCTCAATTGTTATTAAAAATTCCGATGAGGTAATTTTATATTTAACCGCTTCAACTGATTATATGTTAAAATATCCGGAATATAGAGGTAGAGATTACATAAACATTACTGAAAATAATTTAATAAATGCTTTTAAAAAAGATTTTAATGATTTGTATGAAAGACATGTAAGCGATTATCAAACTTATTACAATAGAGTTAATTTTAAACTTTCTGAAGGAATGAAAGATACAGTCCCGACGGATATTAGAGTTAGAGATTTTAAAGAAAGTAAAAATGATTTGAAATTAGTTGAATTAATTTTCCAATACGGAAGGTATCTGCTTATTTCTTCTTCAAGACCGGGAACACTTCCCGCTAATTTACAAGGCATTTGGAGCAATAAAATTCAAACACCTTGGAACGGAGATTATCATACAAATATTAATGTTGAAATGAATTATTGGCCCGCTGAAATAACTAATTTAAGTGAATTACACATGCCGTTAATTAATTTAATTCAATCATTAGTTGAGCCCGGCAAATTGACCGCAAAAGTACATTACAATTCAAATGGCTGGGTTGTGCATCCTATTACAAATGTTTGGGGTTATACTTCCCCAGGAGAAAATTCAAGCTGGGGTTTGCATATGAGCGCTGGAGCTTGGATATCTTCTCATATAGCGCAGCATTATTATTTTACTTATGATAAAGATTTTCTTAAAAAATTATATCCAACTTTAGAATCTTCAGCGGAATTTTACCTGGATTGGCTTACTGAAGATCCTAGTACAGGTAAATTGCTTTCGGGACCTGCTGGGTCGCCGGAAAATTCGTTCATCGCACCCGATGGAAGTAATTGTCAAATTTCAATGGGACCGGCTCACGATCAGGAATTGATTTGGAATTTATTTAATGATTTTATTTTTGCCTCAAAAGAATTAAGCGTAAAAAATGCGTTAGTAGAAAAAGTTGCTTATGCTCAATCAAAATTGCAAGGTCCCAAAATTGGAAGTGACGGCAGATTGATGGAATGGAACGAAGAATTTAAAGAAGTAGAACCAGGCCACCGCCATATGTCGCATTTATTTGCGTTACATCCCGGTTCACAAATATCATTAACTAAAACACCTGAACTTGCGGAAGCTGCCAGAAAGTCTCTAAATTATAGAATAGAGAATGGCGGCGGTCATACCGGCTGGAGTGCCGCTTGGTTAATTAATCTTTACGCAAGATTGCATGACAGCGAAAACGCGAAAAAAAGTTTGGACGTTGTACTGTCTAAAAGCACAAGTCCAAATTTATTCGGTCAGCATCCGCCTTTTCAAATGGACGCAAATTTTGGCACAACTGCTGGCATAACAGAAATGCTTCTAATTAGCAGTGACGATGAAATTAATCTTCTCTCCGCTCTTCCTAAAGAATGGCTCAATGGAGAAATTTCAGGTTTGTGTGCAAAAGGCGGATTTGAAGTTGATATGAAGTGGGAAAATGGAAATCTAACTTATACAAAAATTATTTCAAAAATCGGCAATCCTTGTAAGGTTAAATATAAAGACAAGATTTTGGATTTTGAAACTGAAAAAGGTAAAGAATATTTTCCATTATTTAATTAAAATTAGGTTTTTTATATTCAATTATAAACTTACCTGAACTTAGATTAAAAACGCCATCAGCATTTCCTTTTTCAAGGTTGTTTATCATAAACAAATAATCTTTAAACTCTTTTGGGTGAACCAAAATACAAGTATAATTTTTAGGAATATTTATTTCGTATTTAAATATATTATTATTTTTATTCCAACTAACTTCAACTTTGTTTTCTCCATCAATTGGAATTTTCCCTTTCGCCCAAGTTATCTTATCGCTTACGAAAGGTGTAAAGCGTATTGTCTTGTACCCGGGTTCATTTGGAACAATTCCAAGCACTAAACTAGATAAGAAAAATAAAGGTGAACCGCCCCATGCGTGACTATAATCACCAACATACCCGAATTCGGTTTCATTCTGCCAATTTTCTTTTAAAGTGTATGTTTCAAAATCAATTCCGTTAGTCCATTTATTAAGCAGATTTAATCCATAAGCATTAAATTTATCTATTTGAGCGATTGCTGAAAGTACATAGTATGTAAAATAAGGCTGAAGTTCTATTTCATTTTGATTTATTACATATTTCATAATTGATTCTTGCTTGGAAACTGGAGCAATGCCATACAAAACTGCAAGAGTATTCACATGAGGACTATAAGTAGTTATATCTTCATCTTCAGGAAGCCAAAAATGTTTTTTAACTTTACTTTGAAACGGAATTCCGTCTTTATAAAGTTCTTTTTGTTTATCCCATAATAATAAATTAAAAGCCGTTTTAATTTTTTCGGCTAATAACAAATTTTTATTTTTTATTATATCGTTTCCAAGTAACTGATTTAATTTTGAAGCTTCAATTAAAGATTTAAAATAAAACGCAGTAAGGTATCCGGTACCAATAACTGCCGGTGGATGATGAGCATTATGTTTGCCGATTTTTATCCAATCCATAAACATATAGTCTGGGGCTTGAGTCAATAAATAATTTTCATCAAGATATGTTTCAAATAATTTATTCAAATTATTTACATCAACAATTAACTTTTGAACTAATGCTGTATCCGCAGTGTATTTGAAATAATCTGCTAACCATTGAACCCAAAGCAGAGAATAACTGGTATGAAACATATCATAATTATTTTTTTTAAGCATTTTGGCAGTTTTAATTAAATCCTGACGAGCCAGCCATTTATCTCCAAATGCGTAATAATTTGATAAAGTTTCTATTAGATAATCGCCCGTACACGCAATTGGTTCTTGGTGTAACGGCGAATCCAAATACAAGCTTTGCATACACATTTGCGTTGTGTTACGCGCAATATCCCAAAGCTGACTATAATTTGTATCAGAGCATTCAAAGTTACCCGCATTCGTTATTGGATATGAAGAATAATCAATATTAATTGATTTAATTTCTAATCCATTATTTGATTTAATTTCAACTTTCAAATATCTAAAAGCATTTAAATATGGAATAGAATAATTATTTATACCTTCTTTACATATATAAATAAATGGTCTGTTGGTTTTATTTTTTTCAATTGGGAAGAATTTTATTGTATCATTTTTATTTGCTTTCACGGTAAAACTATAATAACCTGAAATGTTTTTACCAAGATCAAAATTTAATTCTGCCTTATATATTTTTTTATCTATTAAGTCATTTATATTTTCATAAGATACTTGATGAGTAACATCAACAATTTTTAAAGGTATGATTTCTTGTCTTGAAGGTATTGGAATTTTACTTTGTTCTAAATATTTTTTCGTTTCTTCCTCTATTGTTGAAGCATAATACCAATTTCTATCGTCATAATTTAACTTTCTCCAATTTTCAAATTCATAATTGGAATTGAAGGAAAAAATATTTTTTAAATTTATATAGCTTGTATCAAGTATGCATTTCCACGATGAATCTGTTGATAAAATTACTTTGTTAAAATTTGTATCTAAATCACAAATAAATTTTCCTGAACCGGATGTTGTTTCAGATAAAACTTTATCAAAAGAAAAAACCTCTACGGCAAGAATATTTTCATCTTTTTTTAATTTATTTTGAATATTATGCGAAGTAAAAAACCAATGTTCAGGCGGTTTTTTATCTTCATAATCGCTTCCAATATTGGGAGGTCCTTCTGATACTAATTCATTATTTAGGTAAGCTCTATACGAAACATCACCGCTAATATTTAAAACAGCTATTTGGGGTAATGTAGTTAGATTGATTTTTTTCCTAAATAGAGCTCTATATTTTTTTTTACTGCTTAACTCCGAATTAATCCATGCAGAATAAGTTTTCTGATAATCTGGATAGATCTTTTTATTAAGCCATATCCACTTTCCTATCCAATCTTTTTTTTGATATAAATTTTTTGGATTGAAGAAAATTTCTTCTGATTTAATTCCGGAAGTATCGCGAATAGAATCACAATTGAAGTCATTTGTGATAAAATTATTTTGCGAAATAATATTTGCATTAGAAAAGCATAATATTATAAGCAGCTTATATATTTTGCTTATCATTAGTTTTTAATACAAAGTATGATAAAATTATTCAAAAATAAATTCACCATTTTTAACTGACCAATCCAAACCGAAAAGCCCTACTAAACTTAAACCGCCGTCTTTTTTCACTAAAATATCTTTGTTAAAAACTGTTACATCCGGGAAAGATGAACCTGGTTTTAGGAATGGTCTCAGATATGATAATTTCATTCCGTTATCACCCGTAGCGCCAATAACGCCAATAAGATTTTTCTCACTTCCCTTTTTAGGATAAATAAAATAGCAGGCTAAATCCTTTTCGTTTAATTTTTTCTTATCAACTTCAATGCCGCTATTGTTAATTTTGACTGGAGAATCTTTTAATAATTTTTTGAACGCCGAATTTTGATCACTGTTGCCGTATAATAAAATATTGTTTTTTTGATATTTATCGGGATTAAAATTAACATCGGCAATTATCTCAACAGCGCCGTTTCCAACATACCAAAACATTTCCGAATCATATCTTACTTTAGCAAGTATTTGTTCATTTTGTTCATCGGTACCCTTTGTTCCGTACACAAAGACTAAACTGTCTCTATATAAATCTTTGAATGTCCCATATCTTACGGGAGATTTTTCATTTTTATCAATTGAATTTTTTATTTCCCAACTCTTACCATTGTTAGTTAAGTAAATTTTATTATTTTCAATTTTTCCATTTAATTTTTCATCGTTAATTTCAAAAACAATATCAGTTCCTTTGATCAAACCAAGTTCCTTGCAATCTATTGAAAGTGTTTTGACGTTTTTTGTTTTTATTCTAAAAATATTTACAAAAGGTACAAACTCAATATCTACATTACTAAGCTCAAAAAGTTCGTTTTGCTGCTCAACCGTAACCCAATAATTTTTTGAGGATATTCCGGGAGAAGCCGTAGTAAAGTTTATTTTTTTTACTCTATCGAGCGAACGAGCATGTCTTGCAAAAAAATCAAACATCGGCGCCCAATCAACGCAATCAGAACCTTCCTTAACTGTATCAATATCCCACCAATGTTCCATGCCGGGTTCAAAATGATAATCAAAATCTTTATGAAATTCATTCAGTGTTCTTATCATACTTCTAGCTTGAAACGGACTGACTACGCTATCCGCGTCACCATGTAAAATATAAATGCCTAAATTTGAAAAGTTATGCGCAAGAGAATATGTATCGCTTTGTTTTGCGGCTTTTGTATAAAGTTTTTGTTTAGAATTAAAGTTTTTTGAAATTCCGTCAAATCTATAACTCCATAAGGAAATCCAGCCAGCGCTTGGACCTATTGCTGCAAATTGATCGGGATAATTCACCCCGAGATACCAAGTTCCGTGTCCGCCCATTGAATGTCCGGTTAAATAAATCCTATTTTCATCGGGATGAAATTTTTGTTTCGCAATATTTAAGACTTCCATTGCGTCAATTCTTCCAATATCTTCCCAGTTAAAGCCGTAAGGTCTGCGGTTTGTAGGACAAACAATATTTCCCCATTCCTTATTTGAATACGAACCGGCTTGATTTATCGCTTCTACACTTGCGCCGTGTACCGATAAAAATAATGATTGACCGCCATCCGTATTTGTCGACGGCTTAACGGCGTAATACTGTACGCTTCCATCGATCGAGCTTAAGAATGTTTGTTTATACGCATCGAATTTTGCGGCACATTTTAATTTTATATCCTGCTCATCCGTAACTTTTCCGTTAACAATAAGTTGTAGTTTAAGAATTTCATAATCATTATTCTTAGCCATTCCTGAAAAATTAAATTTTACTTTTCTTAGCGAAACCGGAATGATATCAGGAACTTCGGTTACAACTTCTCTTCCTTCAGAATTTGTCACTTTAATTACGGCATTCTTTAAAGTTTTATTTTGAGCATTAATTACAATTATTCCGCCAAAATCATTATAAGGTTCATTTTTAAAAACATCCGGCAATGTAATATCATTTAAATTGAAAAAGGCTTCGGATTTTATTTCCCTTAAAACCGCTTTCATTCTTCCGTAATTCATTTGAAATAAAAATTCGTTCTTTCCTTTTTTAATTTTAACCGGTAGAAATGAATTATTAAAATTCGGCTCCCAGCTTTCATAATTTTCTTTTGTCCCATAAACATTACCTATTCTTGGTTCGCCGTTAACAAAAACATTATAATATGAAAAGCCTTGAAGCAGCATAATCTTATCTACATTTGATTCGTATTTATAATATAGATAGGAACCGCTCCACTCATTCTCATTTGAAAACCATCCTTTATCATCAGCATTTACGGCAATCCAATTTGTTTTTATCGTATCAAATTCAAATTTTTCATTTTCCTTTGGCTCTGTCCATTTATCATTAACTATTTTTGATTCTATCGGATCAACCTGCGAAAGCGACCTTCTGCCGGGAGGATTAATTTTTAAGAGTAATCCTTTGTTTACAATAATTTGTTCTTGCGCAAAACTTAATGTTGATAGAATAGTAATTAATGCTAAAATTATTTTTTTCATTTTATATCTCTTTCGACCGGTAACTTTTTGACCAGTCCATCTTGATAAATTATAAAATATCTATTATCATTTTTAATTCTGATAATTGCCTCAAACTGTGTTGAAGTCACTTCAATTTCAGGAGGCCAAATAAATTTTTCGGGAAGAATTACTTCGTCAAGATTAAGCAATTTGAAATCATTTGTAAATTTGCCGTGGTTCAAATAATAGTCGTGTTCCGCATAATATACTTTACGCAATGCCCATTTGGCTTCTTCTTCGTCATTATTTTTAAATTTCGCTATTTCCGTACCGACTTTGTTTTCCGAAAATTGAACAAACCCCCAAGTTTCCGGCGCGTGCATATTTATTATTCCTTGAGGCGACCAAACCCAATTGTTTTCGGGAAGTGTTTTTCCGGTTTTCGGATTTGTTTTCTTTTTGTATTTTCCATCAATAATTTCGGTATCCCATTCAACTCTTGAGAAATTAACTCGCCATTGGTCTTTATTTTTAGGCGGAAATTTCATAGAAGTCATTTCACACAATGCTTTCCAAGGATACGCGATTTCTACTGTCCAATATTTATCTTTATCATTGGAATTGTTTATTGTTCCGTTTATATTGACAGCTGTTTTTAAGCCCGCAATATTCCATCCATTCAACGCTACATTTTCATCGTTTCTATAAGGTTTCGCGATTAACAGATCCCACTGCGTATTAAACGCATTAATTTCAAATTCATAATATTTGTGTGTATCACCATCGGGATCAATAAATATTTCGAAATCATTATCATAAAATATTACTGTATCTCTTTGTCTTAACGTAGCCCAAATTTGTGGGTCTTCAATTAATGCCGCAAAATAAAAATTTTCATCGTCCCATAACATTTTAACCCGTGTGTTATAATACGGTTTCGGCTTTAAATCACCTTCGATATCAACAAAATCCTTTGTCCATTCTGCTTTATTCCAATCTTCCTCATCAAATTTACCATCGATAATTATTGGCTGGTTTGTTCTATAACAAATATATTTTTCGGGATTAAAAGGAATTTTGCTTTGCGGGACGGATTTTTTTGTTTGTGCCGATATATTTATAAATAAAAAAATGAGTAAAGCAATTTTGATTTTCATATTCATTACCACTTTAAAAATATTTAATGTTATTCAATAGTTATTTCATCAATAAATAAATGCGCATTTGCTCCGGCGCCTTTATGGAATGAAGGACACTTGCCGATACTTTCCGCTATAAAATGAATATATCTAACGTTTATGTTTTCAAATGATTTTTCTAGGGTTTTAATTTCAACTTCGGAATTTTCTTTAACATTTATTTCAGCAATTGTTGTTTCATTATTAAAATTCTTTCCATCATTAGAAAATGAAACGCTCACTTTTTTCGGCAAAAAAATCCACGAGCCTTGGTTACCTAAAAAATTTGCCGATATTTTATTTATATCAGTCTGTTTGCCGAGATCAATAATCACATCGCAATTTGTTCCCTCAAAGCCTTGCCAAAATGGACTTCTATAATCATTAGTTCCAAAATTACCATCGATTAATGCATTTATTCCGCCGCCCGAATAATTTTTGTTAAAGTTAGTGTTTTCAGTAATTTCCGGATATATCTTTCCATTTAAAGAATAAAATGGATCTAACTCATCCCTAACAATAGACTTATTAAAAGTTTTTTGAATTTTTTCGGATGGTTTGAATTCTTTACCAAACACTTGTGCTTTAAGCGTAAATGATGAATTCATTATAAATGGTTTAGTATATTTTTCAGACTTTTCATTTGGGTCCGAACCATCTGTTGTATACCTGATTACAGAATTCTCATTGAAATTTTCCAATTCAATATTTATCTTATTTGCAAACAACGATCTTGAAGGATAAATGATCGGCGCAAAGTATTTATCATATTTTATTGATTTGAATTCTTTACTAATTGCCGAACTTGGTCTTGAGGAAATTTCATTACCGAATTCTTTATTTGGTTTGGAACTCATATTTAGTAGTAATGAGGACCCCGATCTTAAATCATTATGAGTGAAAAATAACTTATTGTATTTTTTTCCGTTTAACTTTGACGATTTAATATATTTATTTTCATTAGAATTATTTTTAGCAGTAATTGTAAAGTCTTTACCATTCTCTTGATGTATTGTAACCTTTTCAAATAAAGGACTTCCAATAACATATTGATTACTTCCGGGAAGAACGGGATAAAAACCAATAGCGCTTAAAACATACCAAGCCGACATTTGTCCGCAATCCTCGTTTCCGCATAAACCATTTCTATCGGAGTGAAAAAAGTCATTCATAATCTTTCTTAAAATACTTTGACTTTCCCAAGGATAGCCGCAGAAATTATACAAATACGCAATGTGATGACTCGGTTCATTTCCTTGAGCGTATTGACCCAACAATCCGGTTACATCCGAAGGCATCTGGTACTTTTCATGATCAACTTCCAAAGTAAACAGTGAATCAAGTTTTTGCTTAAATAATTTATCTCCTCCGATTAATTTTTTTAAACCAGTAATATCTTGCGGAACAAACCATGTATATTGCCAAGAGTTTCCTTCCGTAAATTCACCCGAACCTAAATATGATGGCGCAACGGGATCAAAATTTTTGCTCCATTCTCCGCTGTTATATCTTCCTCTCATAAATTTTGTTTTTGGATCAAACATATTTTCATAATTTTTTGCTCTAGACATAAAATATTTGTAATCATCTTTCTTACCGAGTTTTTCAGCGACCTGAGCAATACACCAATCATCATATGCATATTCCAATGTGCTTGAAACGGCGTCATGCGCTTTATCCATTGGAATAAATCCCATATTTTTATAATACGTTAAACCTCGTTCATCTCTCATCGCGCTGTTGGTCATAGCTTTATATGCTTTTTCTATATCAAAATTATTAATGCCTTTCAAATATGCATCTACTATTACCGGAATTGAATGATAACCAATCATTGTGTTTGTTTCATTTGAAGCTAATTCCCATACCGGAAGCAGTCCGCTTTCTTCATATTTAGCGATTAATGATTTAATAAAATCAGCGGTCAATTTTTCGTCAAGTATAGTTAATAACGGATGCAATGCTCTGAACGTATCCCACAAAGAAAAAATAGTATACATATCAAAATCTTTCGCAATTTTGATTTTGCCGTCCATGCCAATATATTTTTTGTCAACGTCATTAAAAATATTTGGCGATAAAAACGCGTGATACATTGAAGTGTAATAAGTTACCTTTTGATCATTTGTTCCGCCGTCAACTTCTATTTTGCTTAGCCAATTGTTCCAAATTTTATTGGCGGTGTTTTTAACTTTCTCAAAATTCCAATCGGGTATTTCTTCAAACAAGTTTTTCTTAGCCCCATCAATACTAACAGCCGATATTCCAATTCTAACCATCAATTCATTTGTTGAATTGAGATTAAAATTCAACGCGGCTTTTACAAATTGTCCTTTTACCGAATTATCTTTTATTTCGCTATTATTCAATTGGATTAAATAATTTGAAATGTTTTGAGAAAATTCCGCGTAAAAATAAACCGAATGTTTTTTTGCCCATCCGCTTGATGTTCTATAGCCTTCAATTTTATTTTCATCAACAATTCTAATGAACGCGTCTATTGGTGTATCTTCTATACCATGAGTTAAATCGATTATTAAACTTCCGGTACCGCTGTTTTTAAAATCATACTTATGAAAGCCGCATCTTTTTGTTGCCGTTAATTCAACATTTATTTTATTATCTTCAAGAAATACTGAATAATAACCCGGTGAAGCTTTTTCATTTTCGTGACTAAATTTTGATCTGTACCCTTCATCTGGATTTTCTTTTGAACCTGGGAGAAATTTAGTTGCTCCGGTATAAGGCATAAATAAAATATCGCCATAATCACCAACACCTGTTCCGCTTAAATGAGTATGACTAAATCCCATTATGGAATTATCGCTTGAGTGATAGCCGGAACACCAATCCCAGCCTTCGGTTCCGGTATCCGGACTTAACTGCATCATTCCAAACGGCAACGCCGCACCGGGATAAGTATGACCATGTTCGGCTGTACCAATAAAAGGATTTACAAATTTTGTGTAATCAACCTGTGTGAATGAGATTGAAGAACTAAGTAAAAATATAATCACGAGAAAAATTACTTTACGCATTTAGATTTCCAATTTAATTTTTATGTAACACTAGATTTAAAAATTTTATCAATAAGTATTTTTCAATAGATGAGGTTTAGTTTTATACAGATTAAAAATTAATTCTCCGAATAAAGTATTAGCCCAGGCAAACCATTTACGCGTAAAATTCGATGGATCGTCTTTGTGAAATGTTTCATGCATAAATCCGGTTCCTGCATGGGTTTTCTTTAATGTTGAAAGGCAAGTTTTAATTTCTTCATCGTCATTAGAAGTCAACGCTCTCATTGTAATTGCCAATGGCCAAATCATATTTAATCCAACGTGAGGTCCGCCGATTCCTTCGCCATATTTACCTTTGAAGAAATAAGGATTATCTTCGCTAAAAATAAAATTACGGGTATTTTGATAAACTTCATCATTTTGATCAACACCGCCGATATAAGGAAGCGCAAGCAAACTAGGCACATTAGCGTCATCCATAAATAACATATTGCCGAATCCATCTACTTCAAAAGCATAAACTTTGCCGTATTTTAAATGTTCACTTATTGCGTATTTATGGATACTTTCCTCTAACTCATTGATAAGTTTACTGCACTCTTCCGTTAACTGCGCGTCATTTACAACTTTAATTAAAATTTCCTTCAATTGTTTTAAGGATTGAAGAGCAAAAAGATTTGAAGGAACTAAATAATTAAAAATACATGAATCGTCTGATGGTCTAAAACTTGAATTTATCATTCCGTTTGGTTTAGCTGGATTTCCGTAACCGCTCAATGGAACAGTATCTGTTGATACGGCGGAAACTCTTTGAAATTTATAAGGACCCAAATTATCTTTTCTTTGCTGTTCAATAAAGGTCTTAACTACTAAATTCATTGCCTTTAACCAGTTTTCATCAAATACGGAAGTATCCTTTGTTTCTCTCCAATATCCATAAGCCAGACGAATTGGATAGCATAAAGAATCTATTTCCCATTTACGTTCATGAAGTTCCAGTTTCATGTCGGTTAAATCCGATTGCCAGTAACTCCCTTCATTGCTGTAATTAAACGCGTTTGCGTAAGGGTCAATCAATATGCATTTTGACTGGCGGTTAATAACACCAGCAATAAGTTTTTTTAATTTTGGGTCTTCATTAATTAAATTAAGATAAGGCCAAACCTGAGCGGAAGAATCCCTTAACCACATTGCGTGAATGTCGCCGGTTATAACAAAAGTATCCGGTTTCCCGTTAATTTCTTCATACTGAACAGTCGTGTCCAACGTATTAGGGAAACAATTTTCAAACATCCAGGCTAATTCATCATCCGCAATTTTATTTTTAATTTCCTTTATTGCATTATCTACGGCTTCGCTTGTAAATTTTCTATTATCTTTAGCCGGACGCTGCGAAATAAAATTATCCGACGCAAATAATTTATCGACTGATGAAAATCCCAGCATAGATATGCTTGAAATAGCAGCAGTATTTTTAATGAAATTTCTTCTTGTTATTTTGCCATCCATTTTATTTTCCTAAAAATGTTTTATAATATCATTTTCTTATTTTGATTGAATTTAAAAATTCTTTAGAAGTGTTATGAATTTGAATTAATTTATCTTTTGAAAAGCCGCTGACCATATCCAAAGCCGATTCGCGATCCTTTAAATAAATTTCCATTACTCTATTTTCAAATCTTTTTGTTTCAATGATTAAATCATTCTGTAAAATATCTTTTTGGGATTTTACGCTAGGATAAAAAGTCAGGAAATCTTTGTCAACATAATTTGTAAGCTTTACAAAATCCCAATATTTAAGCGCCGAATTAGAATCAAATATTTCTTCTTTCGGATGCAAATGAAATTTAATTGCCTGCTGTTCATCTGTATAATTAAAGTCATTTGGGAAATCATTTATTCCCAAATAAATTGGAGTAAATAAATTTAAACAAGGTCTATAATATGTGAACCACAGTATTGAGCCAATTTCAACGGGCAGATTATTTCTAAGCTGAGCGACAAAACTATACTGCGTAGCTTCACTGCAAATTGTAGCGTAATTTTTATAATGAGGATTACCGAATTTATAAAACTTTGATTCATCCAATTCACTATTTTCATAATGATCTCTAAGAATGTTCATTAGATCAGTGACTTCAACTTTCTTAAAAGGTTTAAACGAAAATGGAAATTTATCTTTTATGTTAAATTCATTTTCCGAGAGTAAATTAATTCCGCGCCATATTCTATTAATATTACCTGGATGATTTATTGAATTTTTTGAAGTATAAACTTCGGCAAAATCAAATTTTTCATTGTTCTCAGAATTATACCATCCTCTCTTTTCCGCGTATGAAATTATGTCGCTTGAGCCCAAAAAATTATTAGTATCTGCCAAATTAATTTCTCTAATTGTGTAATAATTAGGAATAACCGAGATTTGATTATCCGGCACTCGTTGTGCGACCCAATATTTGCCGTGCACAACTGCTAATACCCAAGCTTCATTTTTATCGGCAATTGTGTATGATCTGCCCGGAGAAGCATATCCATAATGTTCAATTAATTTTCCCGCTAATTTAACGCCTTGTTTTGCGCTTTCCGCCCGTTCTGCAATAATTCTTCTAATCCAATATAAAATTCCGCCATCGGTCGAATCCGGTTTATCTTCGCGTGATGGACAACCGTCGGATGTAATGAGAACACCTTTATCATTTAGGTACGTATCTGAAACACTCATACCGGGAAGTTCAATCCAAATGAATCCGTTGGTATTTTTTATTTGATTAATTTTTCCGCCATTATCTAAAGTAATTATTTCATCTTCATTATGAATTCTTTGAGGCGACTTATAAAGATTAACAATTTGCTTTCCCCAATCATCTTCATTGTGAGCAACGATAACTGATCCGTCAGAAGAAGCATTTTTACCTACAATAATTGTCAAACAATTGAGGTCAATATTCTGCTGCGCAAATAATATATTCAGACTAAATGCGTTAAGCAAAATCAAACAAAATATTTTATATTTCATTTTTTCACATTTCATTTTATAATTCAATTCTTATTAGTTGGTCACTTTACCGCTTAACTAATATTTTAATTTTTTCCGAATTTATGGTATGCCCATTTTGATCGTAAGCAATACATTGGATTGTATGTTCTCCTTCAGAAGCATTGAACCAAGCCCAATTAAAGGGTTCAAAAGTATTGTAACCAATTGAGCTTTCGTCAACAAAAAATTCCGCTTTCTTAATTTTTCCAATTACCTCTTTGTATTTTACTTTTAAGATAATATTATTTCCAATTTTAAATTCATCCAAATTTTTCGGCGAATCGAAATTTATACTTATCTCAGATTTTTTGGAGTTGGTTTCATTAAATTTAACATCTGGCATATTTTTATAAAAAATAGTTTTAGTTAAATTACCAAGTGAATCATCTCCAAATATTTGCCAGAACATTAAACCGCGAAGATTAAACGCGTCAACATATCTTGATTTCAATGAAATTGATCTAAGATCATCATATGACCAAAAGATCTTTTCTTTGGGATTGTACAAATACGGAGCCAAGGTATTATCGTCCCAATAGCTAATAAATCCTTGATCATTTACTTCTTTAAAATCCCGATAATCTTTAAAGCCGATATAACCCCATTTATTTAAAAAATTTCCTTTTTGATATAATCCGTTATTGTTAGAATCGATATCTTCCCAGCCTTTTCCGTAATAAGCCGCGCCGGGTACAATTTTTTCAGGCATAACTTTAACAGAATCCAATAAATATCTAACCATTCTGTCTAACGATTCTTTTTTAGGATCAACATCATTTTCAGAACTAAGCAAATTTGTATGGTGACTAGAATAAGAATCAGCTATTCCATGAAGATCGTACGACATTAAGTTAAACCAGTTAAGATAATTTTGATCTTCGTTAAAATTATAAAGCCAAAATTCATTTGATCTTCCGGTTACCGCGGCTGTTAAGAGAAAATTCGGATTTATTTCATCCAATTTTTCTCTGAACAACTTAAATAATGCAGTCTGGTTTTCTCTATCGTTTGGATTACTGTGAGTTCCTTCAGGTCCGCCGGTTATGGGAAATTCCCAATCCAAATCTATCCCGTCAAAAACACCAAAAGCCGAATTTGTTCCGCCGGAATTATTTTTTTGCGGTAAATTTCCTTTAATGAATAAATCGATACATGCATTTACAAAAATCTCTCGGGATTCTGGAGTAAGCGCTAGATCCGAGAAATAAGTTGAACCTCCCCATCCGCCTAATGATATTACAATTTTTAAGTGCGGGTTAAGTTTTTTAATTTTTTTAAGCTGATTGAATTGACCTTTTAATGCTTGAGAATCAACATCGGCAATTCCATCTACGCTGTTTTCACCGGGATAAGATTTTTGGTAGGCAAAAAATTCATTTGTTAATTTTGGTAAAATAACCCCATTGCTATCGGGCCAAGGAACAGCAAAAGCATAATTTAAAACGGTAACATATTTGAACATATCAAATGATTGTAGAGATTTTTCATGTCCGATATGTCTATCCGAATAATTGCCATGATAATAAGCAACGATTTCTTTTTTTTGTGCAAATAAGGTATTGTAATAAAAAACAAAAAAGAGAATCAATACTAATTTAATTTTTTCTCTCTGATAAAAATACTTTTTCATTATTTTCCTTAATAGATATTTGTCGCACAAGATAAAACAAAAACAGCCGGCAAATTAACAACCGGCTGTCAAATAAACTCAATTAAACAAAAATTATTTCAAGAGAGCCATTTTCTTTGTTGCTCTAAAATTATCTGTTTCTAAGCTTAATAAATAATTTCCACTAGCAACTTTGTTACCTAATTCATCTGTACCATTCCAAACTATTTGATAATTACCAGCTTGCAATTTATCGTTAACTAATGTTTTAATTCTTTGTCCAAGAATATTATAAACAACTAATTTAACTGAGCTTGTAGCTGCAATTTTGAAATCAATGTTTGTTGTTGGGTTGAATGGGTTAGGATAATTTTGAACTAATTCAAAATTATTTGGAATTTCTTTACCAACTTTTTCAACTCCAGTTAACCATTCAGCTTTTTGAGATGGGAACCAGTTCAAATCACCAAGAGCAAAACCATCTGTTCCTGCACTTTGCATAGCTGCATTTGTATATGCTAAGTTTTCAGGAACCGGCCATGTTGGTGGATATAAATTACCACTTGCTGGTAAATAATGCCAGGTAACTTCATCGATTGTTCCGGTGCTGATCTCATGAATATAATTATTTACTTCGCTGATATGATCTGCAACATCAGATGCAAAACCAGGATCATTTGATTCGTTATTTTGATGAGTTACTGAAGTACCAACTGAAGGTAATAATTCATCAAGTGTCCATTGAGCATATTCGCTGATCCAACCTGATTTTTTGATCACTCTTCTTACTAAATCTTTTTTCGATGTTCCACCCATTACCGGGATTCCGATAGAATCAGCAATAGTTGTAGTATCATTATAAGCATCAATAAAATCGTTTAATGCTTGTGGGAAATAATAAGCGTTGTTTTGTGCGTCTGTAACTCTGTTTGCTGGGTTGAATAAATCAGCAGTTGCTCCAACAGCATCATTTACGAATGCTTCAGGACCGCTAATTGTTGAACCCCATAATTGTGACCAATAACTAACTGAATCACGTCCTCTAACTCTCCAAATTGTACTTGAAGCTGTATCAGGATAATTTAAGAACCAACCGTCAATAACGTGTGTCGGGTTTCCACCGAATGAATGCATTGAATAGAACACATTATTTTTCATATGAAGGTTTGAAGCTTGACGAATTAGGAATGGGTTAACAATTCCGAATACGCAAGTGTTATGTTCGAATACAGATAATTTGTCAAAACCTCTTACGTCAAAAATATAAGAGCTGTTAGCAAAGAAAGTATTGTTTTTGAAAATAATTGTATCTGAAGCAACACCGCCAGGACCTCTCATAACTTGACCGCCAAACCAAGAACCGGTATGTTGGTTATTTCTGAAGTAACAGTCTTGAACGTCAATTTTATGCCATTGTCCACTTGGATTAATAGCAACGTTTGACCAACCTTCCATGATTACACGACGCATTTTCAAAGAAATATGATCAGCGCGGATAACCATACCTTCGCCCCAGCCTAACCAGTTTTGGTCAGCTCTGATAGCTAGAAGATAAAGATCACTTAAATCAATTTTGGCACCTTCACCAATAAAATCAAAGAAACCGCCAACTGAAGAGTTATCTGCAAGAATTGCAGGAGCAAGAACTGGAGGTCTGTTTGCTGCTGCGTTAGGATCACCGTCAACGTCAGTAGCAATAATTGTAAGGTTACCATTAATTCTTAGAGGTTCAGTTACTTGATAGATAGAACCTCTTTTTAATCTGTAGATACGATCTGGATGAGCTCTTACTCCACCGGCTAAAGTATCACCATTAATAACGGTGTTAATATTTCCGGGAGGAAGTACAGCTACGTCCACGATATCTTGTGCAGCAACTTGCGCAGGAACAGCTAACATCACTGCAGCAATTAGAAGAAAGGAAAACAAAAGCATTTTTTTCATTTATGCCTCCTATTTGGTTGTAGATAGATTAGTTAGATAATCAGTTTAATTATTCTAAACCTGAATTAATTTTATAAATTAATTCTCAAACCTATATCACCAGTCATGCCATATCTTTCACGGGAAACTGGATATTTATTCTTTAAGTTAAGATCAACATCTTCTTCGCTTGTAATATTGTTTAAATTCACAAATAATTGAATTCCGTACCAAGGCAATTCTTGTTTTAAGGATAAATCCCATCTGGTATATTTATCGGAATTTACTCTTTCCTGCATCCAGAAAGCCGGACTTTTGAAAATATTGTCCTGATACAACATCGAAATTCTGCCTGAAAATCCTCTGTAATCATAGCCAATTGAAATATTCATAATATCATTCGGCTGGTTCAACATTCTTGTCGTATAAAATGTATCTACAATTGTAGAAACAAGTTCGCCATTCTCGTTATATTCATTTATTAATTCACTCTTAGGATAACTTGCTTCAGAGAAAATATGAGTATAGTTGATATTGAAAACTATATTTGAGAATGGTTCTGGTAAATACCAGAAATGAGTCTGCCAGTCGGTTTCAATTCCATAAACATCAATTGGAATTGGATTATTTATAAATGTGCTGAATGCAAAAAGTCTATTGCCTTCTTGCGGTAAATCAGGATAATCACTAAGATCAGTCTTATAAGTATTTGACGCAAAAATTAAATTTTCAACTTTCTTCTTAAATCCATTAAAAGTTAATAATCCAATTTCATTATTGTAAACCGATAATACTAAATCAAAATTTTCAGATGTTGCCGGTTTTAGATTATAGTTATTATACGAAATAGCACTAGTACCAATATTATACCTTGGAATAATAGCATTAAAATCCGGATAGTTAAGAGTATTTGTGTAAGCAAAATGTAATTGGAGCCATGGCAATGGTTTATACCTAATGTGCAATGCCGGCAATAAATATCCATGGGGTTTTGTAACAGTAGTATCAGTATATTGTATTCCGCCTGAAACTACTTTTCCTCTATATGCAAAATAATCTGTAGTAAGATTTTGGTAACGAACACCTGGTAAAATAGTAATATTTTCGCCTATACTAAAAGTTGCCATAACATATGCGGCGCTTTTATTTTCAGTTCCATGGTAATCATATAATCTTGAACCATGCAGATCTACTTTGTAACCTTCATAACCCTTTGAACCAGGAACCTTCGCTGCGATATCTAAAATATCATACATTAGATCAAAACCTAAAGGATAAGCTATTTCATAATCGCCACCCAAAAAATTACCGTAATCATACGATTCATCAATAAAGTTTTCTAGTCCAATTCGTCCGCTTGTTAAAATTAAATCGGGATATTTATCAAATATCGCATCTAAACCTGCTTGACTACCTGAATATAAGAATGAACCGTTAGCAGTATTAAAATCATAAGTTCTATTTCTATGTTGTAAACTTCCGCCGAATTTAACTTTTGCAGTTAAATAATCTGAGATTATAAATTCCGTTTGAAAATCGACAGCTGCGGCTAATGCTCTGTCGGTTGTAAAATTTTCAGAAGTACTTATTCCGCTAAAAGCAGTATTCGCTGAATTTGGAACCGATAATGAAGCTAATTTTTGCGGATGTAGTTTTGTTAAATTACCAAGACCAGATAAGCCCGCATTATCTTGCCAAAACGAAAAAGTCATGTCCTGCGGATTTTTACTCTCTGAATAAGTATGTGATAATTTTAAATCAACGTGGAATATGGGTATTTCTTGTTTTATGCTGAGTAAGTTTGTAATTATATTTAATTCATTTCTTGAGTCAGTTGCTGAATAATTTAAATCATCCGAAATTAGAGATAAATCTTGTCTTCTAAATAATGATTTTGTATCACTTCTGCTGAAAAAGTTCATCATTCCTATTTCGCCGTTTTCATGTGCAAAATCTAAAACCAAAGTAGCACCTTGACGTTCTTTCTCACTAAAAACATCTGTTAAATTTACAGAGTTAATGTTAGGTATGCCCGCGTCTCCATGTGTCTTATCTTCCAATATATATCCGGCACCTAAGCTGTTTGAGCTTCTATTTCTTTTCTCTGCGGATCCCTGTAAAAATACTCCGAAGCTCTGATCGAAAAATCTTTGTTCATAGGAGCCAACCAGCATATAATCATTATATGTCTCTTTTAATCCGTTATAACTTCCTTGTGTTGTTAATCCGAATGTAGGATTTCCACTTTCATCTTTGATTGCTTTTCTTAATCCAAAATTTACAACGCCACCTAGTACAGCAGCATCCATATCTGGAGTTATCGCTTTTATTACTTCAATTCCCCCAAGCATACTGGATGATATCATACTCAAATTTGTCGCTCTGTCTCCAACTATTGATGATTGTTCAGTTGGATCGTTTGAAACAACATTTCCGGGCAATTCAACTCCGTCTATTGTTACCTGGTTATATTGAGGAGATAAACCTCTAATTACAACCTTGGAGCCTTCTCCGCCTTCTCTTATCAATGATACTCCGGGTAATCTTGCTACTGATTCCGCTGCGTTCGCGTCGGGCAATTCCTGTATTCTTGCCATCGAAACAACGTTCTTTATTTGTATTGATGACAATTGCTGGTTAATCGCTTCTTTTTGTCCGCTTGCTTGGGCGGTTACTACTACTGTTTCACCTTCAACGCTTACGGCTTTTAATTCAAATTCTATTTCTATTGTTTTGCCGGCAACCAAATTAACGCTCATTTCTTTTGCGTCATATCCTACATAAGTAGCTTTAAGTTTATACTGTCCGCTCGAAATATTTCTAATTAAAAATTTTCCTTCTATATCTGTAGCGGATCCAATGCTGGTACCTACTAAAATTACGTTCGCTCCGGGTAAAGGATCTTTAGTTTGACTATCTACCACTACCCCGCGCAAACTTGAATTTTGGGAAAAATTATTTGATACAGTGATTATTAATAAAAATATAACCATTAAATAAAATGCTTGATTTTTACCAAACATATTTACCTCGTATAATAGGTTAATCTAAAATGTTAATAGTATAAAGGATTTTACTTACTCGTGTAAGTTTTTGTAATGTCAAAATAAATAATTTCCTTAATTTCTCCAATACAATTTTCAATAATAATTTTATTTTAATCATTTAATGAAAATTTTATAAAAATAAATTGAAATTCAACGTTAATTTTTTTCCATTTTTTCTAATAAAAAATTAAAGTGTTATTCTAAATCCCAAATCTCCAGTCATACCATAACTATCTTCAGATACGGGATATTTATTCTTAAGGTTTATATCAATATCATCCCGACTGGTAAAGTTATTAAGATTTAGATAAACTTGTATTCCATACCACGGTAGTTCTTGTTTTAAAGATAAATCCCATCTATAATATGCATCGGAAATAATTCTTTCCTGCATCCAAAATGCCGGACGTTTAAATATATTGTTTTGGTATAGCAACGAAATTCTTCCCGAGAAACCGCCATAATCATATCCGAGAGAAAAGTTTAAAATATCATTGGGCTGGTTTAATAATCTCGTTGTATAAAATGTATCAATAACGGTTGAAACCAACTCCCCATTTTCATTGTATTCATTATTTAACACACTTCTCGGATAACTCGCTTCAGAGAAAATATGTGTATAGTTAATATTGAAAACGATATTGGAAAACGGTTCCGGTAAATACCAAAAATGTGTTTGCCAGTCGGTTTCAATTCCCCATAAATCAATTGGTATGGGATTGTTAACAAATGTACTGAATGCGAACAATCTATTCCCTTCTTGGGGAAGATCAGGATATGCGCTTAAATCAGTTAAGTACATATTGGAAGCAAAAATTAGATTTTTGATTTTTTTCTTAAATCCATCAATTGTAAATAAGCCAATTTCATTATTATAAACAGATAAAACTAAATCATAATTTTCTGATGTCGCCGGTTTCAACCTAAAATTATTGTAAGAAATACTTCCAGTTCCAATATTGTACTTAGGTACAATAGTATTAAAATCTGCGTAATTTAAAGTATTTGTATAAGCAAAGTGCAATTGAAGCCAAGCTATAGGTTTATATCTTAAATGCAATGCCGGAAGTAAATAGCCATTTGGTCTATTTATAGTAGTATCAGAGTATTGATATCCACCGGGAACTTGTTTTCCTCTATATGCAAAATAATGAGTTGTAAGGTCTTGGTAACGTACACCCGGGAGAACAGTAAGATTTTCACCAATATTAAATGTTGCCATTATGTATGCCGCACTTTTTTCTTCAGTACCGTGATAATCATGAATTTTTGAAACACTTTCATTTTCCTTATATGATTCTCCGTCCGGACTATTTGTTTTAACAATTTTCAAAATTTGTTTCATAAAATCTATATCAATCGGATAATGAATTGGATATTCACCGCCCAAGAAATTATCAAATGAATAAGATTTATCGATAAAGTTTGTTACCGTAACACTGCTTCCGTTCATCTCCATATCAGGGTAATACTTTAAAATGTTTGCAACTGTGTTACCTCCGCCAAGGAAAATATTTCCGGCATGACCGGTATTAATATCAAAAGATCTATTTCTATGTAAATAAGTTCCGCCGAATTTAACTTTTGCGGTTAAGTAATCAGAAAGCACAAACTCGGTTTGAAAATCCATCGATGCAGAAAGTACTCTGTCACGTGAAAAGTTTTCAGTTGTTGAAATTGTATTTAGTCTCGACAATGAAGAATTATAATTCGGCAGTTTCGATAATTCTTTTGGATGTAACTTGGTCAAATTGCCAAGACCGGCTAATCCACCAACATCTTGCCAAAAGAGGAAGTTAAGGTCACCTGGGTTTTGACTTTCAGAATAGGTATGTGCAAACTTCAAATCAACGTGGAATATGGGTATTTCTTGTTTAATACTTAGCAAGTTTGTAATTACATTCAAGTCATTATTTACATCTGATGCCGAATAGAAAATATCGTCGCCTGTTAAGTTTAAAGATTGATTTCTATAATCAGTCTGTGTTACACTTCTGCTGAAAAAGTTCATCATTCCTATTTCGCCGTTTTCATGTGCAAAATCCAAAACCAAAGTCGCACCTTGTCGTTCCTTCTCACTGAATGCATCGGTTAAATTTACTGAATTAATGTTAGGTATGCCCGCGTCTCCATGTGTCTTATCTTCCAATACATATCCGGCACCTAAGCTGTTTGAGCTTCTGTTTCTTCTTTCTGTAGATCCCTGTAAAAATACTCCGAAGCTCTGATCGAAAAATCTTTGTTCATAGGAGCCAACCAGCATATAATCATTATATGTCTCTTTTAATCCGTTATAACTTCCTTGTGTTGTTAATCCGAATGTAGGATTTCCACTTTCATCTTTGATTGCTTTTCTTAATCCAAAATTTACAACGCCACCTAATACAGCAGCATCCATATCTGGAGTTATCGCTTTTATTACTTCAATTCCCCCAAGCATACTGGATGATATCATGCTCAAATTTGTCGCTCTGTCTCCTATTAGTGTTGTTTGCTCTCCCGGATCATTTGAAACAACGTTGCCCGGCAATTCAACTCCGTCTATTGTTACCTGATTATATTGGGGCGACAATCCTCTGATTACAACCTTAGAGCCTTCTCCGCCTTCTCTTATCAATGATACTCCGGGTAATCTTGCTACTGATTCCGCTGCGTTCGCGTCGGGCAATTCTTGTATTCTTGCCATTGAAACAACGTTCTTTATTTGTATTGATGACAATTGCTGGTTAATCGCTTCTTTTTGTCCGCTTGCTTGTGCGGTTACTACTACTGTTTCACCTTCAACGCTTACGGCTTTTAATTCAAATTCTATTTCTATTGTTTTGCCGGCAACCAAATTAACGCTCATTTCTTTTGCGTCATATCCTACATAAGTAGCTTTAAGTTTATACTGTCCGCTCGAAATATTTCTAATTAAAAATTTTCCTTCTATATCTGTAGCGGAGCCAATGCTGGTACCAACTAAAATTACGTTCGCTCCAGGTAAAGGATCTTTAGTTTGACTATCTACCACTACCCCGCGCAAACTTGAATTTTGCGCATTTATTATACTAAAAGCTGTAAGCAAAAAAATGATTGTATTTATTACCTTATTTCTAACTTTTAACATTTTAACCTCAATTTATTGAGTCTTTTATTAATAGTTTATTTACGTTGGAACTTAATATATTAAAATTAAATTAACTTATGAATTTTTAAAGTTCTATAGCCATAAATTGAAATAACAACAAAACTAATAAGCGGCAATATAAATGAAAAATTGACTGCGGGTAAACTGCCGACCATTCCCAAATCTATTATTGAACCTTGCAGTGGCGGCATAAGCGCACCGCCTACAATTGCCATTACCAAACCGGCTGCACCTAAAGTTGTATCTTCTTTTAATCCTTCCAAAGCAATGCCGTAAATTGTAGGGAACATTAATGACATAAATGCTGAAGTAGCAATTAAGCAATATAACCCAACCATTCCAACAATAAAAATTGTCCCAAGTGCCGTAAGAATTCCACCAATTGCAAAGAAAAATAACAATAGTCTTGAATTAAGATATTTCATCAGATAAGTACTTACAAATCGGCTTAGAAGAAAAATAGACATCGCAACAATATTATAATTTTGAGCTTGAGCTTTTGTAATGCCAAGATTTTCCGCGTATTGAATTATAAATGTCCAACACATTATTTGTGCTGCCACATAAAAAATCTGAGCAATTACTCCTTCTCTATATTTTGGATTTTTTATGAGTCTTCTAAAAGAAACCATAGGATGAATGCCGTCGTTTGTCTTAGTGATGGGCATTTTATACATAAATATAATTACCATAACAACAATAACAACTAATCCTAAAAATACATACGGATCGCGGATAATCGCCAAATCATTTGTCCTAATAGCGGCTTTTTCACTGCTGGTGAGTGAATAGAATATTAAATCTCCATTTGCGTCTCTTTTATCAGACTGAAGCGATGTAAGTATAAAATTTGACGCGACAAACATACCCAATAATGAACCTACAGGATTAAACGACTGAGCAAAATTCAACCTGCGTGTAGCCGTTTTTTCATCACCCATAGAAAGAATATAAGGGTTTGCCGTCGTTTCTAAAAATGCGAGTCCAAAAGTTAAAATATAAAGAGAAACGAGAAAAAATTCAAAAATTTCATATTTTGCAGCGGGATAAAATAACAGCGCTCCAACGGCGTATAAAAATAATCCCAGAAGAATTGAACTTTTATAGCTGTATTTTTGAATGAATAATGCCGCGGGAATTGCCATAGTTGCATATCCGCCGTAAAACGCGAATTGAATTAGCGCCGCTCTTGCTGCGGAAATTTCCATAACGGTTTGAAAAGCTGCGACCATTGGATTTGTAATATCGTTCGCAAACCCCCACAAAGCAAATAAAGAAGTGACAAGAATAAACGGAACGAGGTATTTTTTAGGCACAACTTTCGGTTTGTCATCCGTTTTATTTACTTCTAGAATTTTTTCCATAAATGTTAATTTCCGCTTAACGAATTGATTGATTTTCAATTAAATATGAGTCAAGTATAATATTTTCCACTTTGCATTTTTTATTTGTTGAAGCCATTTTTTTTATAAGAAGTTTCATTGCTTCATTTCCTAATATTCGTGTAGGGTAATCAACATATGTCAATTTGGGATACAGCATTTCGGCAAATTTTTTATGATCAACAGCCACAACGCCAATATCTTCGGGAATTCTGAGATTTTTTTCTCTTATTGCCTCATATAAACCTTGTGCTATCATTCCGTTTCCACAAAAAATCACTTCCGGCAAATCGCCCGATTCATAAATTTGCTTAAAACCGTTATATCCATATTCGGGAAAAAATTTACCGAAAACAATCCATTTTTCGTTTATCGATAAATTATATTTTTTCATTGTTTGGATGAAGCCCTCTAATCTATAGCCTCCGTCACTTTTAATATCACCGGAAATATGAGCGATCTTTTTATAACCTTTTTCAATAACGTATTCGGTGATTTTTTGAGCTGCCAGAAAATCATTAAAACCAATTGAGTTGTATCCGTCAAAACCAACAGGCCTTCCGAAAAAAACCAAAGGTTTTCTTCTTTTTTGAATTTTCTCAAAAACATCGGGTTCAACAGTTTCCAAAGTTTGGCAAACAAGCATTCCATCAACATTCATTGAAAGTAATTTTATAATATTGTTTCTTTCGGTTAAGCTGTCTTCTCTTGAAGCAGTTAGAATAATATGGTAAGATTCTTTTTCGGCTATTTCCATCATGCCGCGCACAATGGACGCAAAATACATATTGGTTATATCGGGAATAATTACGCCAATAGTTCTTGTTTTCTTTTCTGTTAAATGTCTTGCCGTTAAATTCGGGATGTAATCCATTTCTTCCGCAATTTTTCGTACCTTTGATTTCATTTCGGAAGAAATGTCGGGGCTGTCCTGCAGCGCCTTTGTTACCGTAACTCTTGAGATTCCTAGTTTATCAGCAATATCTGATTGTTTAACTGTCATTTATGTTTGATTAAATTATATAGACATTTGATAAAATAGTTTTACTTACACGTGTAAGATATATCATTTTATTCATTTTTGCAATAGTAGATTAAAATTTTTAAATGTAAAAATAATTACTAATAATTATTAATAATTTTCTTCACATTTAAATATGCATTGTCCCAATTCTTTCGATTCATCGGTTTGTATTTTTTCAGCTCGACTGATCTGGAAATAATTTTTCGTCCGCTTTCAATATCTTTAATATCATTGCTTGCTATTGCCTGAACTAAAATATTTCCAAAGGCAGTTGCTTCAACAGGTCCGGCAATAACTCTTAAGCCGGTGCAGTCTGATGTAAATTGATTTAGCAGTTCATTTTGTGAACCGCCGCCTACAATATTCAATAGATTAATTTTCTTTTGAGAAATTTCCGAAATGTTTTCAAGAATTATTCTATATTTTATTGCCAAACTTTCAAGCACTGCTCTTATAAATTCAGCTTTATTCTGCGGTTTATTTTGATTTGTTTTTTTACAATAAGTTAAAATCGTTTCCGTCATATTTAACGGATTAAGAAAATCGGAATTGTCAACATCAATAAAACAAATAAACGGCTTTGCATTTTTTGCCATTTCATTTAATTCTGAATACGAATATAATTGACCTTCAATTTCCCATTCTTTCTTCAATCTTTGAATAATCCACATTCCCATTACATTGCGCAGAAAACGGATTTTTCCGAAAACTCCGCCTTCATTTGTAAAGTTATATTTAAAAGATTTATCATTAATAATCGGCTTATCAGATTCAATACCTATCAATGACCAAGTGCCCGAACTAATGAACGCGGAATTTTCGCCTAAATTTGGTACTGCCGCTACCGCGCTTGCAGTATCGTGACTTCCTACGGCAACAACATCAATATTATTTATTCCCGCAAATTCACAAATTGATTCATGTAGATTTCCAATTTTTGTCCCAGGATAAACAATATCACACATAATTTTTTTAGGAATTTTTAGTTCATTAAAAATTCTTTCTTCCCAATTCCTATTTTTCGCATTCAGTAATTGCGAGGTTGAAGAAATTGTATATTCAGATTTTTTCTTACCTGTAAGTAAAAAGTTAAAAAGATCCGGCATAAATAAAAGTTTATCCGCAGCTTTTAATTGTGTGTCTTTTTTTAATTTCATGCTTAACAATTGAAACGCCGAATTTATTTGCATGAACTGAATCCCGGTATAATCATATATTTCATTTTTAGGCATAAGTTTAAATGCCTTTTCCAACATGCCGTTGGTTCTTGCATCTCGATAAGCAAAAGGAAATCCAATTAAATGATCATCTTTTGACAATAAACCAAAATCGACTCCCCAAGTATCGACCGCAATGCTTTTAATATCATCATGCCCATTTTGAACAGCTTTTAAAATTCCATTTTTCAACTCGTCGAATAAATCTAAAATGTTCCAGTTAAGTGAGCCAAGAACATTTACCGGTTTATTCGGGAATCGATGTACCTCTACTAAACTTATTTTATTATTCTTTAAAATTCCAACTATTGCCCTGCCGCTTTCGGCACCAAAATCAATGGCTAAGAATTTTTTTTCTTTCATCAATTACTCAAATCTTTATTGTAAATTTTTTTTATTCATCAATTAGAATTACAATCAATTTTCTTGGACCATGCGCTCCAAGTACCAAAACTTTTTCAATATCCGCGGTGCGGCTTGGTCCGGTGACAAGTACCATATTTAATGCTTTTACTTTGTCAATTTTTTCAAATAGTGTAAATTGATTAGGCATTAAATTACTAACTTTAACCAACGCAATTACAAAATCGCAAAGAAAATGCGGATAGCTGGTTTTTGAATTGTCGTATAAAAATACTAATTGTGCAATTTCAGAAACCGCATAATCGGCTTGCACAATTGCCGTTTTCAATTGACTGATTTTTTCTTTACGTTCTTTAGAATCCAAGTTATTAGCGATTATAAATTGAAGATTGGAATTACCTTTTTGTATATTTAATCTTACTTCAGTGCAAATATTTTGATCGGTTATTGCGATTTGATTTTCTTTAGCTTCAATTAATATTTCATTTATTTTATTTGATGCTTCCAAATTACTTTTAACAACAATAGAATCTCCATTTACTTTTTTTATTTCAGTTTGAAATTGAGAGATTAAATCATTTTTATTAGTTTTAACAGTTAAATTAATTTTTGATTTCAGCAGTTCATCAATAGTGATTTTGCTTTCTTCTTCATGAGATTTTGTCCGCAACGCGGATTTAACTTGCGATAATATTTTTTCTCTACTGCTCATTATTATTTTTTTTCATTTGATAATATTGTTCTCTAAATCCCTTTTTATCAATTCCGGGGAAACTTCTCTTTTTATGATATCCCGGTAATTTGAGATATTCAACGGGTATAAAGCTCTGCAATTTTTTAATTTTCCAACTAAATAATCTGTAAAGTTTTGGATGAGTTGAAACCGCGATCCAAGTCTTCATCGCAAATTTTTCAAAAATTTTAGATTTATTTTTTTGAACGACATTTTTTCTTAATTCCAAAATATGTTGAGGGAGTTTAATTTTAACTGGACAAACATCGGCGCAAGCGCCGCAAAGACTCGATAAAAACGGCGCGTCTTTTCCTTCAATTTCACCTAAATACTGGGGAATAAGTGTAATTCCTATTGGACCCATGTAAGTCCAATCATAAGCATGACCGCCAATTTGCTGATAAACCGGACATACATTTAAACAAGCTCCGCATCTTATGCAATATAATGTCTCTCTTAATTTAGGATCAGCAAGAATTTTTGATCTTCCGTTATCTAATAAAATTACGTGAACTTCTTTAGGACCTTCGTTATACTTTTGCAAACTTGGTCCGCCTATAAAATTTACATAAGATGATGATTTTTGTCCGGTAGCGCTTGGCGCAAGAAGTTTTAAGAAATACGGAAGTTCATCAATGCTGGGCAGCAATTTTTCAATTCCCATTACGGCGACATGAACTTGCGGCAAACTTAAACTCAAATGAGCGTTAGCTTCATTTTCAACCACACAAAATGATCCGTTTTCGGCAAACGCGAAGTTCACTCCTGTAATACTCATTTCCGCGCTGAGGAATTTCTCTCTTAATTTTTTTCTGGCAATAAGTAAAAGTTCTTCCGGTACATCGGTAAAAGGAACGTTAAGTTTGTCCTTAAATAATTTTCCAATGTCCGTTCTGCTTAGATGCAAAGCAGGTGCAACCAAATGTGAGGGTACTTGATCATTAAGCTGAACAATATATTCACCAAGATCTGTTTCAACGGTATCAATATTATTACCGATTAAAAATTCATTTAGGTGAATTTCTTCTGTCGTTAATGATTTTGATTTTACAATAGTTTTAACATTATTTTTTTTCGCTATTTCGCTGAGAATATTTTTAGCATCATTTCCGTCTATTGCCCAATGAATGTTAATTCCGTTATTCTTCGCGTTTTTTTCAAAGAGCTCTAAATATTTATCAAGATTTTCAATAACATCTTTTTTAATACAATGTGTTTTAACTCGGCATTCTTCCCAATAAGGAATTGCCTCAGTCGTGTTTAATCTGCTAACAGAAGTGGACGCGGTTGCTTTATATACCGCCTTTCTTAAATCGGCATCGCTAAGCGCTTCAATTATATGATCTTTAATATTTATTTTATCTGTAGACAATATTTATAAAATTCCTAAACTTTGACACAATAGATCTGCTATGTGAATAACTTTAACGTTTAGTTTATTTTTTTTAACATAACCGTCAATATTCATTAAACAGCTTGAATCAAGACCTACACAATATTCTGCTTTTGTATTAAGGATATTACTGCATTTTCTTTCAACCATTGCAACGGAAACATCTTCATATTTATACGAAAAAGTTCCGCCAAATCCGCAGCATACGTCGGAATCCAACATTTCAACTAATTCCAAATCTTTAATCATATTTAATATCTTTCTCGGTTCACTTGAAATCTTGAGTTCCCTTAACGCGTGGCATGAATCGTGAAAAGTAACTTTATGTTTAAACTGAGCATCAATTGAAGTGATGTTCAAAACTTTTATTAAAAATTCCGTGAATTCATAAATTTTATTTCTGAGGCTATTGTATTTTTCGTTAAGCGAGTTATCAATTGGAATTTCTTTGTAATGATTTTTTACCATGGCTACGCATGAACCTGAAGGAGCAATAACATAATCATAATCAGCAAATAATTTAATGAATCTCTCAGCGAGCGGAATAATTTCACTTTGGTATCCTGAATTGAAAGCCGGTTGTCCGCAGCAAGTTTGATCATCAACGTAAATTGTATTAACTTTAAAATAGTTTAAAACTTTTACCATTGAAATTGCCGCGCTCGGGTAAATGTGCTCATTTAAACAAGGAATAAATAAAGCTACTTGCATTCAGAAGACTAAAATTTATTTAAAATTATTTATTTATGATTTTTGTAAAACTACTTTTTGTGTTTCTCTCGCAACTACTAATTCTTCATTTGTTTCCAAAACTAATGAATAAAATTTTGAATCATCGGCACTTATAGTTGTTTTATTTTCTTTGTTTGATTCTTGATTTAGCTTAAATCCTAAAAATTGCAATGAATTTAAAACTTCCTCTCGAAGCTGCCAATCTTTTTGACCAATTCCGCCTGTAAAAGTAATGGCGTCAATTCCTTCCATTAAAATAATATACTCGCCAATATATCTTTTAATATCGTAAATAAATTTATTTCTGGCAAGAATTGCTTTAGGATCATTTTTTTCTACCGCGTCTTTAATTTCTCTCATATCAGCCGAAATTCCGGAAAGCCCTTTAAGTCCGCCGTTTTTTGAACATTCTTTTAAAGCTTCATCTAATGTAATTTTTTTCTTTTCCATTATATAAGGAAATACGAACGGATCTATATCTCCAATTCTTGTTCCTTGGATCAAACCGGTCTGCGGAGTAAATCCCATTGAAGTATCTATAGATATTCCATTTTTAAACGCACAAAGCGATGAGGATCCGCCTAAATGAACCGAAATTACTTTATGATTTTTGGGATCAAGATTTAAAACTTTAACCGTCTCAAATGTTACAAATCTATGCGAAGCTCCATGATAACCATATTTTACAACGCCGTATTTTTCAATCCATTCGTAGGGAACTCCGTATACTTTTGCGTAATCGGGAATATCGACATGAAATCCGGGTTCAAATACACCAACTAAATTTGTATTCGGCAGCAATTCTTTAAACATATAAATGGCTTCTAAATACGGAGGATTATGCGCGGGAGCCAATGACGAATAATTTTTCATTGCGGCTAAAACTTCATCATCCAAAATTACCGAGCCGTTTTTATCGCCGGCTTGAATTGTTTTAAATCCAATTCCGTCAATTTCACTGAAATCTTTTATTAAATTATTTTTTTCATCAGATAAAAATTCAATTGATAATTTGACAGCGTCTTTAAGTGAAGGTATATTCAAATTTTTCTGGAATACTTTCTGTTCGCCAATCCAAAAATTTACAATTGCATTTTCTTCACCTACTCTTTCAATATAACCTTTTGCAAGCTGCTGTTCATTTTCCATTTGAAGAAGTTGGAATTTTAAACTCGTAGAACCCACATTGCAAACAACAATTTTCATAGATTTTCCTACTTATTTAATCTTTTCAGAATCGCGTCAGTAATTTCATTTATAAGTTGATCTTTTTCACTTAAAGACAAACTATTAAATTCAAATTTAGATGAATTGCTTTTTCCGTCGTGAATATCACAAGTACCTTCGGTTTCGCAAGTTACGCATCCGGCAGTTGTTCTAACTCCATATTTTTCTCTTTGATCAGTCAACTTTTTAACTTGATCTTTATTTAAAGTATTAATGCTTCCAACCTGTTGAGCTACAAAAGCGATATGCGCAAAATGTTCTAAGGTTTCCATTTTATGATAGGCGCTTAAAACATCTTTGCCTACTGTCAACGCACCATGATTTGCCAATAAAAACGCGTCATAGTCTTTAAGCAACGGAACAACCGGTTTATAAAATTCATCAGTTCCGGGTGTACCATAAGCAACAATTGGAATATTTCCTAGAGCAATAATCACTTCAGGAAGTACGCATTTATCAAGTGGAATTCCCGCAACGGCATAACCTGTAGCATAAGGAGGATGTGAATGACATACGCTTCCAACATCAGGTCTGTCTCTATAAACTTGTAAATGCATAAAAACTTCAGACGAAGCTTTTCCGTTTCCATTTATTACTTTTCCATTCATATCTACAACTACCATCATGTCGGGAGTTAAATAACCTTTACTAACTCCTGTTGGAGTTATAACCACCCTTTCATTATCAACTTTTGCACTGATATTTCCATCATTTGACGCAACATAACCTCTGTCATACATCCTCTTACCCACTTCAACAATTTGATTTTTCAGGGTAATTAAATTATAACTCATATCAGTTTCTCCTTAAGTTTACCTATTTAGTGTTTGGCAAAATTGTTTCTACATCAGAATGTGGTCTTGGTATTACATGGACTGAAACAAGTTCTCCAACTCTTTGAGCGGCTGAAGCGCCAGCATCTGTAGCAGCTTTTACTGCGCCTACATCTCCTCTAACCATTACGGTTACGTAACCGCCGCCAATTGTTTCTTTTCCCAATAAACTAACATTTGCGGCTTTAACCATGGCGTCCGCTGCTTCTATTGCGCCAACTAATCCTTTTGTTTCAATCATGCCTAATGCTTCTAATTTCATTTTTTTTCTCCTTATTTATTTTGTTATACAATTTTTAATGCATTTGAAATTGCTATTCTTCTAACTCTTGTAAAATCTTTGGGAGTACAAACTCCTTCACCGGTAGGACTGGCAATTGTGTGCGAGAAATAGCCTTCACCTGCATTTGGTCCATTTCCCGCTAAAGAAGGACCGTTAACAATAACAATACTTGTGTCCATTTCTTGAGTAAATTTTGTAATATTCTGAATATCATTTGAATGAATAACCGCTGTATGTCCAAAACCGTGTTCGGCTATTTTGCACTTTATCATTCCGTCTTCAAAAGAATTGACTTTAACAATCGGCATAAACGGCATCATTTGTTCCGCAACAACAAACGGATGATTTTCATTTACTTCGCCAAACAATAATCTTACATTCTCAGATAAATTTATGCCGCACGCGGAAGCCAAGACACTTGCATTTTTACCAATAAATTCACGCGTTCCCAGATAATGTCCTTTATCATTTTGAACAATTGCTTTTTTGGTCAACATTTCAATTTGAGCAGAATTTAAACAAACCGCGCCGTTATTTTTCATAGCTTGAACAAAATCATCAAAAACGTCTTTTACAACAAATGTTTCCTTTTCCGCAATACATAAAATATTGTTATCGAAAGAAGCTCCGGTTATCAAACTCTTTGCGGCATTATTCAAATTTGCGGATCTATCAACCAGTACTGGTGGATTTCCCGGTCCAGCCGCAACAACTTTTTTCCCCGCTTTGAAAGCGGCCTCAACTACTGCTGGTCCGCCTGTAGCAACTATCAGATCAATATCGTTGTGATTGAATAATCTGTTAACATTTTCCAAAGTCGGTTCTTTGATCATAGTAATTAAATTTTCAGGTCCGCCATTTTCAACAATTACTTTGTGAAAAATCGGTATTGCGTAAGCCGATACTTTTTTTGCTGCTGGATGAACACTAAAAATAACACTGTTTCCGCCTGCGATTGTAATTATTATACTATTTAATAATACCGGAATTGGATGTGTTGAAGGAGTGATTCCGGCAATTACTCCGTATGGCGCTCTTTCTTCAATAACGGTACCTTTGGAACCTGTCCATGATCTTGTTTCTAAATCTTCCATTCCGGGAGTTGAATCGGCTGCATTATGATGTTTTGCAATTTTATCTTGAACTCTGCCCATTCCGGTTTCTTCATGGGCTCTCTTAGAAAAATCTTCGGCAAATGCATGCATAGTTTTTCTTAATTCGGAAATTATCTTTTTCTTTACATCCGTTGATACTTTAACCCATTTTTTTTGCGCTATTTTGGATTGATATACGGCGTCATCGACATGTTCATAAATTCCATCAGACGAGTTTTTTAAATTATAATTACCGCTTATTTCTAATTCGTTTATGACTTCTGCAACTAATTTTTTTATATGTATTCTGTCAATATTCGACAATTAATTTCTCCGGAAATTTTAATTTTGGTTTAATTTAATCCAGCTATCAATTTTACTTTCCAACATGTTAAAACCTAACAAGGCACTATTTATAAATAAATATTTCGACTTAATATTGCAAACTTTACTGCTATTAATTTCCCAGCAAATTTGACCGTTAAGAGAATTATTATTCTGTAAAATTTTACGAAGTTTAAAAGCTTCATTATTTATAATTATTGCCGAATGATATTTTCCAGATTCAGTTTTCTTAGCCAAATCCAATAAACAATTTTCAAATTCATAGAAATAATTATTTTTAGGATTTTTCCATTCACATTCAATACCCAATTTAAGCAATATCTCTTTGGTTTTATTCTTATAAACTATATCGTTTTCATTACAGAGAATCGCAATTTTTTTGGAAGTTTCTGCCGATATTGCTTCATGCATTAAATTCGATGATACAGTTAATTTTTCTATATGAATGTTTTCCCCTATTAGAAAATCATGAGCCAAAGGTGTAATAATAGTTTTGGGCGAAAAAATTACTTTATTACAATGCTTACTTTTAATATTTTGAGCATCGGAAAATGTAAACAAAGTCTGATCAAATTTCCAAATTCCGTTTTCATCTGAGATATCTTTCTGCAAAAATTCTTTGTTTTCGGCAAGCTTTGCCAAAACTTTATCAACAATAATTTTAATAAATTCTTCTCTCGTCACGTTCATAAAAGTAAAATTTGCAAATTGTGAATTTCAATCCATAATTATTGAGATGAGCAAGTTAAATTTAATTAAATAAAATTATTATTGAATAACAATTACGCCTTTTTTGAGAATAATATTTGCATAAAGTGCTTTTTCGCTGGATGCAATAACAGCGTAAGCTTTTTCAGATCTTTCATAAAATTCAGGCTTTTCCAAGTATTCAAAACCATTAAAATATTCTCCGCTTTCTTTTATAATGATCTCGAATTCATTCCAAATTGTCGGAACTACAGTGTCGCCTTTTACAACTTGCATTAAACTGACAGGATTCGAAACATATTTATCTAAAGGGAAAAATTTCAAAATAGCGGTTAAAATTTCGCAAGCGTTATGACCATCCATCCTAATAAGTCTTTTTGCTTTTGATGCAGCCGGAAAATTTCCGTCAGCAATAACAATTTCATCGCCATGTCCCATTTCGCTTAAAATTTTAATCAGATCCGGACTAATAATCGGAGGAATATTTTTTAACATACTATGACCTCATTAAATAAAATTCAGCTTTACTTACTCGTGTAAGTAGTATATATTAACTTACGAATTTAATCACTTTTGTCAAAATTATTTTATCTGTTAAAACAAAAATATTTTAAATTATTATATATGATTTGTATAAAAATAGTTAACAAATTCAATTATTTTTAATTCCACTATCCTTCTAATATTTAAGAGGCTCAAAATGAATAAAAAATTTTGTTATGAAATTCTAGCAATTTTACTAACGTTTTATTCTGGAGTCTTTCTGTTTGCTCAAGAAGATCAATCTAAATTTATTCAAGGTTTTGACAAAGTATTGCAAAGAGGAAATTTTGCGTATCACTCTCCTCACCCTGATATTTCTCAAGCGCTTCTCGTTCGTGCAAAAAAAGAGGAAGCGGTCATTGAATGGCAAACTGAACCTGTTCCCGCGGGTGTTAAAAATGAATATGTATCATTTATTTGGTACTTCGGAATTTCACAAAATTCGGTAACACATCCTTTTAAATTATGGATAAATAATACTCCGTATTTAATGTTTAAAAATGAACTTGGGTCAAAAACCGGTTCATGGGATGTTAACGGTCACAATGATTCAAAGATAACATTCAAAGCTACAATGACGGACAGATATAATGATCTTATGGGAATTGCGATCCTTAATGTGCAAAAAAATGACTTAAAATTAGGTGAACCCGCAAATATAAAAATTACCGGAGAAGACGCAGAAAGTACCGACTGGTACATGACATTTCAAGGCAAAGTAAAATCCGAAATTGAAATTATTCCCACCGATCTGGTTTTAAAAGGCCAGGGTAAAAATTCTATTTTGTATAAACTTAATATTGTTCATTTGGATAAGCCTCAAAATATTGAAATTGCAACAAATTCAGGATTCGAACTTAAATCAAATATTTCAACCGGTTTTAACTCATACTCTATTGTTATCCCGGAAGACTTTGTGCAAAAAGAAATTAAAACTGATATTAAAATCGGGAATCAATTAATTACCAGAACATTTAAGGTTGAGCCGGTTAAAGAGTGGGTTGTTGATTTGGTTATGCATAGTCACACAGATATCGGTTACACCAGAACACAAACAGAAATTTTACCAGAACATTTAAGATTTATTGATTACGCGCTCGACTTTTGCGATTTAACGGATAATTATCCAGAAGACGCGAAATTCAGATGGACGTGTGAAAGCGCATGGCCTGTTTTAAGATATTTAAACAGCAGACCAAAATCACAAATTGATAGATTTAGAAAAAGAGTTAAAGAAGGAAGAATTGAATTAACATCAATGCTGTTTAACATTTCGGAAATACCGGATGAATCTTTAATGGCATCAATGCTTAAACCGGTAAAGACAATTACAGATTCAGGATTTACCGTAAAAACCGCAATGCAGGACGATATAAACGGAATCGGCTGGTGTTACGCAGATTATTTGAACAACGCGGGAATTAAATATTTAGTAATGGGTGAACACGGACACAAAGCAAAAATTCCTTTTAATTATCCTACTGTCTTTTGGTGGGAATCACCATCAGGGAATAAAATTCTTGCCTATCGAGCAGATCATTATATGACCGGAAATTTCGTTGGCGCACATACCGGCAATATTGAATTTGTTGAAACAAATCTTATGCAGTATTTATCAAAATTAAACAAAGCCGGATATCCTTATAGTGAAGCACATTTGCAAATGTCAGGTTATGTAACGGATAATTCTCCTCCTTCATTAAAGGCGTCAAATCTTGCAAAGGAATGGAATGAAAAATATGAATGGCCGAAATTAAAGGTGGCTACCGTTTCAGAATTTGTAAAGAATATTGAAAAAAAATACGGCAATTCTTTGCCTGTTCAAAAAGCTGCTTGGCCCGATTGGTGGGCAGATGGATTCGGTTCCGCGGCAAGAGAAACAATGGAAGCAAGAAGAACTCAAGCCGATTTAATTGCCAACAAAGGATTATTAAGTATGGCATTGTTGATGGGCGCAAATATTCCGAAGGATGTAATTAAAGAAATAAATGATATTGAGGAAAATTTATTCTTCTATGCCGAACATACTTTTGGTGCCGATGAAAGTATTAGAAATCCTAATTCGGAGAATACAATTGTGCAGTGGCAGCTTAAATCCGCATATGTTTGGGATGCCGTAAAAAGATCAAAAATGCTAAAAGAAAAAGCTCTCGGATTCATTCAACAATATTTACCAAAATCGGAGACCCCGACAATTGCCGTATTCAATACGCTAAATTGGGAAAGATCCGGATTAACTACAATTTATATTGATCATCAGATAATTCCGCGAAATAAAAAATTCAAAATTGTGGATTTTGACGGTAATGAAGTTTCCGCCCAAGAGCAATCAAACAGAGAGGATGGAACTTATTGGAGTATTTGGGCAAAAAATATTCCTTCAATGGGATACAAACTTTATAAAATAATTGTTGAAAATGAAATAACGCAAAGCTCCGGTTTTGAGAAGGATAAAACCGAATTTGAAAATCAGTTTTATAAAATTGTTTTGGATACAAAAGTAGGTGCAATCAAATCAATTTATGATAAAGAGCTAAAACAAGAACTTATAGATCAAAACAGTAAATGGGAATTAGGTCAATTTATTTACGAAGAACTTTCCAATAGAAATCAGCTTGAAAGATATACATTAGATGATCAGCCGGTCAGAAGCTCATTGAGCGATGTAGAATTTAAAGGAATTAAAAAAGGCAAAGTCTGGGATAGTATTATTTTATCCGGAAAAAATGAAAAATGCTGCGGCAGTGATGAAATTGTTCTTGAATTGAATCTTTACAACTTTGAGAAAAAAATAGATCTGAATTTCAGAATGGTTAAATTAGCAGTTCATGATCCTGAAGCAGTTTATGTTGCATTTCCTTTCTCGCTCCCAAATTCCAAAATTACTTTTGAAGCTCAAGGCGGAATTGTTGAACCGGGTAAAGATCAAATACCCGGAACATCAACAGATTGGAATGTAATTCAAAATTTTGCAGCTGTAAAAAATAATGATTCGCAAATTATTTTCAGTTCCAACGATATGCCTCTTGTACATTTAGGCGGACTAAATATTGGCGAATTTAATTACGTGGCAAAACCAGAGAACACATATATTTTCTCTTGGCCTCTTAATAATTATTGGGTAACAAATTTTAGAGCAAGTCAAGATGGAGAATTTAAATGGAGTTACACAATTACTTCCGCCAAAACCAACACAAATGAAAAAAGCTACAGATTTGGATATGAATCAAAAATTCCAATTACGGCAAGGGTATTTCCTGAAGGAAAACAGATCAATCAGAATTTCAGCCGGTCATTATTAACATTAAATGACGACAATGTAATTTTAGTTTCCGCAATGCCTTTTGTTTCTACTCAAAAAGTTATTCTACACTTAAAGGAAATAAACGGATTATCTAGAGATATTTCATTGAATAATATTATAAATAATCCAAATTACAGCGTTTATGAAGTAAATGTTCTTGGTGATAAAATCGGAAACTCAAATAGTTTGACCTTCAAACCTTATGAAACTAAATTTGTAATGCTTGAAAAAAAATAAAGTTAATTTTTAATTGGTGATTTATTCAAAAAATAGATCACCAAAATATTCCGGAAGATGGAAATTAGGGAATGAAGAAATTATTGGATTCCAGCATCCGTAATGTTCAAACTGTGATTCATCACCGCATTTATAAAAATTTGCTTTGGCGTTATTCGCCATAAATTTAAGATTGTAGAACTTTTCAAATAGTTTAATCGGGATAATTAATTTTATCTCCCAATTATCGTTTTGAATTGCGCCGACAACCGGTTCTTTTATTGTTGAAAATACTCTAATTGTTTCAATATCTTTAACGTCGATAAAAGTATTGTTCTTAACATTGCCAAAACCAGCGTAAATTGTACCAATAGCGTTTATTTCAAAATTGAAATATGCATCCGATTTATTTGGGAATAAATTTACAAAAAACTCCACGCAGCTATCCTTATAAACCGGGTCATTAATATTTAAGTATTTTGCTGTAATATATTTTTCAAAAGCTCTAAAATGAACTAACAAATTTTCATTTGAGTAATAAAGTTTTACTTCAACATCGGGCTTGTAATTATTCTCTTTCCACAAATAATTATTCACTTTAAGTGAATCGCATTCAAATTCATTATTATTGAAAAATTCATTTAATAACAGATCATTTACTTTTTTGACTGTGTATTTCATAATTAGTTTAGATATTTTATTTTGTTTAAAAATAAAAAACCCCAATTAAAAAATTGGGGTTAATAATAACAATCCTCAAAATATTAAAAAATACTGAACGCAACCGTTAATCCGGCCATAACAATAGCGACCATGCTCATCAATTTTATTAAAATATTCAAACTTGGTCCGGCGGTATCTTTAAAAGGATCACCAACAGTATCACCAATTACGGTGGCTTTATGAGCGGCAGAACCTTTTCCGCCCATGTTGCCTTCTTCAATATATTTTTTAGCATTATCCCAAGCACCGCCGGCATTTGCCATAAATACTGCAAGGACAAAACCAGTACCTAAACCACCGACCAACAAACCCATAACACCTGCAACACCAAAAATAATTCCAGTTATTATTGGTGCAACAATTGCCAATAAAGAAGGAACTAACATTTCTTTTTGAGCGCCCTTTGTAGAGATTTCAACACATTTTGCGTAATCAGGATTTGCCTTACCTTCCAATATTCCCGGTAATTCCTTAAACTGCCTTCTAACTTCATCAACCATTTTGGAAGCGGCTCTTCCAACAGCATTTATTGCCAAACCGCAGAAAACGAATGCCATCATTGAGCCAATAAAAATTCCAATTAAAACTTTTGGATTCATCAAATTTACTTCATAATATATCATAAAATCCTGCAAGGTTGCTTTAGCGGTTTCAACAATCACACCGTTGCCGAGGTCAAGCATATCAACGCCAATTCTGTGCAATCCTATTTTAATTTCTTCAATATATGAAGCTAGTAAGGCTAATGCTGTTAGAGCGGCAGAACCAATTGCAAATCCTTTTCCTGTTGCGGCTGTGGTATTTCCCAAAGAATCGAGTGCATCTGTTCTTTGTCTTACTTCTTTTCCTAATCCGCTCATTTCGGCATTTCCGCCTGCATTATCAGCAATTGGACCATAAGCATCTGTTGCAAGAGTTATTCCCAAAGTTGAAAGCATTCCAACTGCAGCAATACCAATTCCGTATAAACCCATTCCCATATTGCTGAAAGAAAAACCGGATGCAAATAAGAACGAAAGTATAATTCCAACAACTACGGAAAGTACAGGTATAGCTGTTGATAACATTCCAACTCCCAAACCGGAAATTATTACGGTAGCTGGTCCGGTTTTTGCATTTTCCGCAATTGATTGTGTAGGTTTATATGATTGAGAAGTATAATATTCGGTTGCCTTGCCAATTACAATTCCCGTTACCAAACCAACAACAATAGAACCCCAAATTCCAATTGCGTTATCTAATTGGAGCAAATTAAGTATTATAAATGAAAATATTACAATCAACACCGAACTAAGGTTCATACCTTTAGATAAGGAACTTAACAATTCTTTTTGAGAAGCTCCTTCTTTTGTTTTAACAAAATAAATACCTATAAGTGATAATACAATTCCTATTGAAGCAATAAGCATAGGTGCAATTACTGCCTTATATTGCAAAGCAGTATCATTATAAAATGCTGAAGCCCCTAGCGCGGCGGTTGCTAAAATTGAGCCGCAATATGATTCATAAAGGTCAGCGCCCATTCCGGCAACGTCACCAACATTATCGCCAACGTTATCTGCAATTGTAGCCGGGTTTCTTGGATCATCCTCAGGTATACCTGCTTCAACTTTACCAACTAAATCGGCGCCAACATCAGCAGCTTTTGTATAAATTCCACCGCCGACTCTCGCAAACAAAGCCTGAGTTGACGCACCCATGCCGAATGTAAGCATTGTAGTGGTAATAACAATTAAACTATGACCATCTCCAATTACAATCGGGTAAAAATAATTTAAAATAATAAACCATATTGAAATATCTAATAAACCTAAACCAACAACTACCAGACCCATTACAGCACCGCTTCTAAAAGCAATTACAAGTCCTTTATTAAGTGAAGTTCTGGCAGCATTTGCGGTCCTTGCCGCAGCGTGGGTCGCAGTTTTCATTCCAAAAAAACCGGCTAACCCGGAAAAGAATCCGCCGGTAATAAACGCAAAAGGAACCCATGGGTTTTGCAAGTTAAAGCCATACGCCAAAATTGCAAATAATATTGTAATAATTACAAAGAAAATACCCACAACTTTATATTGTTGCTTTAAGTAAGTCATTGCACCGCTTCTAACATATTGTGCAATTTCTTTCATTTTATCCGTACCTTCATCTTCTTTCATCATTTGTTTAAAGAATATTCTCGCAAAAATTAATGCTGCTATAGAACCTAAAGGCACAATCCAGAATAGAATATCATGCATAATTATCTCCAAATAAAAATCAATTTTAATAGTAAATTAAATAGTACTTCTGAAACCAATTGTTAAAGCTGAACGAAGCCACGCATGCTGTTTATCTTCCAATTCTTCCAAGCTTGGGAAATGATAGTACAACATTTCATCCTTATTGCCTACAAAAAACCCGTTTTTACATGTTCGGTAAAGCAGGTCACTTTGGAAAAATCTGATAACCGTTTTTGTCGGTTTATCCGGATTTTTTTGTAATCCTATGAGGCAATCTCTCAAATGGTCAATATTTGAATATGGTAAATTTCCAATTGACGCGTTTTTAGGATCATTCGCAAGATCATTAAGAAGTAATTCAACAAAAACTAATTTTGGTACTGATACGGGCCGTGTTGTATCAGTAATAGTTTTCATGAATTCTGTCGGATTTAAACTGCTTGCAATTCTTGGCGTAACCGGACAAAGCTGCTGATATAAATGCAGTTTGTCAGTATCTAAATTAGGATTATAATCGTTTTTACTCAATCCTAAAACTCTGCCGTCATCAGTAGCTAAGTATAAATCCATTAAAGCTTTTAGCGGAATGTTTTCCAAAACGCGATGAATTGACAAATAAAGCGATCGTTTAGGTGTTCCATCAGAATGTGGAACGCATTGATTTTCCCATCGTTCTTTTGGGAATTTACCGTCCATTAATTCAGGGTCAACCTCAAAAAATATCGCCTGTCCTCTGCTCCTTTTTTTCGTTCCAACTGCAAGGTAATTACCAAATTCATCAGGCGGGAGCATTGAACCAATAAGCGCTTCAGGCGTTAAAAGTAGATATAAATATTTTTTCATAAATTCACCTTTTTTGAGTGAATAATAGTTTGATTTGTTATTAATTTTTGAGCTAAAGTGAACATTATTTTTAGATAATAAAGACCTTTTAGTCCAGTTAAAATATAAAATTTTACCTTCATAAACAATTTGGAAATTTTAAAATCTGATAGGAATTGCTAAAATTGAAGAAATATTATGAATAATGTATAAAAATAAATTGTGTATTTTTTAGAAATTTTACGACAAAATTCTAATCTTAAATTCATAAATGATTTTAAACAATCACATGTAAATCATTTTTTTACAATTAGTTATATAATTTCAGCTAAAAGTTATTGCCTCTTCTACTTGAATAATAATTGAGAAAATTGGAATAAATAATCTCGCCAGTTGGTCCAAGTATGTCCGCCTTCGGTTTCATTATAAATTACATTAAAGTTATGTTTTCTAAGTGTTTTAACAGTTGTACGCGAAGTTTCTAAAAGAAAGTCGTCTTTGCCGGTCGCAAACCAAATCAATTTAATTTTATCTTTAAGTTTAGCATTATCTAAAACCTTTAAGTTATTGTTTTCCCACTGGTTACCCATATTTGGTAAAAACGAATCTCCTCCGTTAATCCCAAAAATACCTGAGCTAAAAACGCCAATAAAACCATAATCGCCTAAATTTGGAATTGCGATATTTAATGTATGACCTCCGCCCATTGATAACCCCGCAATTGCAGTATTATGACTGTTTTTGATAACTCTATAAATTTTTTTCAATATACGGCTTTATTTCATTCAGGAAATCTTCAATAAACTCATCTTTTTCGGGTACAGCTCCGCCAAATTGAAAAGGTTTTGTATGTCCTGCCGGCATAACAATTACCATAGGTTTTACCTTTCCTTCGAAAATTAAATTATCAATAATAAAACCTGCTCTTCCAACTGTGGTCCAAGAATCATCGCAATCAAAAGCTCCGTGCAGAAGATAAAAAACGGGAAAATCCATGTTACTAATTTCATATCCCGGCGGCGTATAAATGTGCATTCTTCGGTTTTTATTCAGCGTAATAGAATAATAATTAACTTCAGAAATCGCGCCATGCGGAACATCTTTACAATCCATAAAATCTTTACCTCTTACATAAAACAAACTCCACATATTCATATTGGATTCGCTGGTTTCGGTATTTTTGGGGTCCGTTACTACTACTCCGTCAATATTAAAATTATATCTATATGCTCCCGGAGCAATTGGTCCGACATTTAAAGACCAAACACCATTTTCTTTTCTTTTCATTTTTCCATTTTCATAAATTCCGGGAATATCTCCACCCCCGATTGAAACATTTTTTGCTTCGGGAGCATAGATGCTGATTGTAACATAAGAATTGTCATTAACCAATATTGATCTTAAAGTATCATTAGGATTTGGTGTGTTATTCTGTGCTTTCATAAAATTTTGAAATGATACGGTAAGTAAAATGTAAATTAAAATATTCTTCATAAAATTCTCAATTTTTATTTTAATAAAACTGAATTATTTTCAGAGTCGAAAAAATGTATTTTACTTTTATCCAATTTAAATTCAATTTCGGAACCGATCTTTAAATCATTTGAAGACGTAATTCTTGCAATATTTTGTTTTCCCTCAATATAAAAATAAATATAAGTTTCATTTCCAAGCGGTTCAAAAAGGTCAATTTTTGAAAACACCGAAATGTAATTTTCATCTTTATTTTCGATTACATGAAAATCTTCAGGCCTGATTCCAATAACTATATTTTGATCTACGTATTTTTCCAAGTACTCAGATTGTTTCTTGGTCAGATCAAATTTAATTTCTTTGTTTTGTGAAATAAAATAAAATGAATTTTCCTTTTCAATTTTTCCATCTAAAAATTCATCGCCGGACTTCCAATAAAACCCGCAACAAATTTATTTTTTGGTTTTGTGTATAAATTCATTGGAGTATCAATTTGCTGTACTTCCCCATTATTTAAAATCACTATTTTGTCACCCATTGTCATTGCTTCTGTTTGATCATGAGTTACGTAAATCATCGTTGTGCCTAACTTTTTATGAAGTTTTGAAATCTCAGTCCTCATTTGTACTCTTAATTTGGCATCAAGATTACTGAGCGGTTCATCAAATAAAAATACTTTTGGATTACGAACAATAGCTCTACCAAGGGCAACTCTTTGACGTTGACCACCGGATAATTGCTTTGGCTTTCTATCAAGCAGATCCGTTAATCCCAAAATTTCACTTGCGTCGTTAACCCTTTTATTTATTTCTTCCTTACTGAATTTTCTTAGTTTAAGTCCAAATGAAATATTTTCAAAAACACTCATATGAGGATATAGCGCGTAATTTTGAAAAACCATTGCAATATCTCTATCCTTAGGCGATACGTTGTTTACAAGTCTTGAATCAATAAAAATCTCACCTTTTGTAATATCTTCCAATCCCGCAATCATTCTTAAAATGGTTGATTTTCCGCATCCAGATGGACCCACCAAAACGACAAATTCGCCATTTGCAATTTCGATGTTTACATTGTTAACAGCGTAGTTTTTCTGATCGTAAGATTTGAATAAATTTTTAATAGATAAATTTGCCATATAATTATTTGTGTTTTTATTGAATTTAGTAATTTTTATTCAACCTCAATTTCCCAAATTGAATTTCCCCATTGCGTTGCTCGTTCTTTAAAGTTGAATCTAACATACTGAATTTCAATTTCGGGCATCTCGATCAAATCTAAAAATCCATCCCCGTTTTTTTCTTCAAATATTTCTTCCCACCTTTTTCCGTCGTCGGAAATTGAAACAGTATAATTTTTTGAATACGCATTTTCCCATAGCAATGAGATTTTCTTTAGTTTTGCTTTACTGTCTAATTTAATTTCAATCCATTGCGGATCTTCCCATTTACTTTCCCATCTTGTTTGTTGGTCATGGTCAACAGCGTAAAACGGATATCCGGAAGAAGCTGAAATATTCTCTCTTTTAATTGTTATTAATTTCCTGTCATTTCGTTTATGAGAAAGCAGCCAAGAATATAAATCTTTATTGCTATAAGTTTCATCCCAAGAATTATGATTCGCTTCGGGATATAAAGTAAATTTTACATCGGAATGATAAAGTTTTAAAGCGTCAACCATCTGCTGCGAAAGCATGGGAGGAACAACATCGTCTTTGGCGCCGTGGAATACCCAAATGGGCAGCAGCCTTAAATCCCTGGCATTTTCCGGATCTCCTCCGCCGCAGACAGGAACAATTGCCGCAAATTTATCCGGATTTTGCGAAGCTATTTCCCAAGTTCCGAAACCGCCCATACTTAATCCGGTCAAGTAAATTCTGTCCTGATCGACATTGTAGGTCGCGGAAATTTCGTCAATTAATCCCATAACCGCCTCAGGGAACCATTTGTCCGTCCATCTTGTGTTCAACGGACATTGAGGCGAAACAATAATAAACGGGAAATTTTCTCCTTTTTCAATAAGCATCGGCGGTCCATTTACTTTAAGCTTTTCAAGATCATCGCCTCTTTCACCGCTTCCATGCAGAAAAACCATTAATGGCAATTTTTCATTTTCTAAATTATCTTTAGGCAAATATAGCAGGTAGTTTAAATGAATTGTTTTTGATAATTCTTTTTCAAATGTTCTTTCATACTGCTTTTTAGAATAATTATCAGAAACATTATTTACAGTTCCGCACCCAAAGAATAAAGATGAAATAAAAATCAAATTAAGGAACAGTTGGTTACATTTTTTAATATTCATTTTTTGCTCATTAATTTCATAACAATTTTATTAAAAATAGATTTCAATTTTCGCCGGAATTGATTTAAACATTATTTCGTCCGATAAGAAATTTTCATACTTAACATTATTAATTAAAATCTTCTTTATCTTAAAAATATCTTTTGAAAACCTAAGAATATATTTCATATTTTCCGGTGTCTTTAAATCACCATATATTTCGTAAGTACATTTCTCATCATCATTTTTGATTGAGTATGAAATTTTTCCATAATAAGTTGGAAGATTTTTAACACTCATTCCATTTGGATTGTCAATCCATTCATCATACAATGCTGGCGCAATTATTAAAGAATTATTTAGCTCATCTTCATAAACGAATAAATTTCTAATTGAGTTTATAAAATCAGAACCGACCCATGTATGCGGCATATCTCCAATAAAATTGGGTGATTTTGAATTATGCCAAACAATTTCCGCCCAATGGTTCCAATTTTCGGGTTTTTGATACTGTAAAAAATAGTCAATAATTGTATGTGCAATTTCCGGTTTATCGAGTAGAACAAACGATCCAATTGTTCTTACCTCATAAGGTGTGTAGTTTAACCATTCAGAATTTTCATTCATTCTATTTTTGAAGAAATCATAATATTTGTCGAATGTATTTGTTAACAGATCATTACGTAAATTTTTAATTTCATTACACGGAGTTAAAGCAATAGTTGTTGAAGTAGCGTCAAAATCACCTAGTTCAGCGCAGCCTGGAATATAATTTATTTTATGCCTTGAAGTTGTCAAATCAATCGATGAATAAAGGTTTTTTTCAAATTCATTTTTCTGTTTAATAAATTCACTAACTTCGGTTTTGTTTAGTATTTCGGCAATGCTGATAGCGTCTTTCATACCTTTAAGTATAAAAAAATCATCCCAATAAGAATGCATGGGTTTTGCCGAATATCCTTCATGACTAATTGATTCAGGAACTAATCCGTAAAACATTTTTAAACTATCATTACTTTTATATTCTTCAGTAGATCTTTGATCGGTTAAATACTTTATATAACTCATTACTAATTTTATTTTTTCAAAATGATCACTCAAGAAAGTTGTGTCTTTTGTGAAATTAAAATATTCCTTAATTAAATAAATATATTCTCCGTGACTGTCATTTTCAGGAACTGAATCGGGACCTCTTTTATCAACAACGCACGGCACTTTCCCATTTTCAAAAATATAATTGGAATACCAGTTCGCAAATTCTTTAACTTCATTTTTCAATCCCATTTTAAGCAATGCCGAAGAAGTTAAAGATCCGTCTCTAATCCAAGATCGATCGTAAGACCTTGAGCCGGGTTGAATGCCGAATTTATCTCTGTTAATTAAAATATATGCTATGTTTGATTTAAGAACATTTATAAGTTTATCTGCCGATTCAGGCAAACTAAATTCAATATTATTTACTTTACTATTCCAAAAATTTACGGCATCCATTAATTTAGTTTCATAAACATTTTCTTCTTTTAAATTAAAATCTATATTCTCATACATAGGAAGAAGTATTACTATTTCTTTCTCTTCATTTGGAGATATTTTATATTGATATTTTAATGCTCCAGAGCCGAAATAAAATTCGTCAACAATATTTTTATTAGCCGGTAAAATATTATTGCTTATGTAATTTATAATATCGCCGTCGTAAAATGTTGTAAATCCTGCAGAATCAATTTCAGAAAGTGAAATAATTTTTTTTATATCATTAACATTAACTTGTTTTTTTTCCTTATCGTAATTTATTGTTTTTACTTTTGCGGCTCCGCCATTGCCGTTAAGAAATTGATAATATGGATTTACTTGAAATGGTCGAATTGCCAAATACAAATTTCCATCTATTTCCTCTTGTGAAATATTTTTCAAAGTATACTTAGTGAAAATAGCAGAACTTTGATTTGGAGCGCCGGAAGTAAATGTTTCTATATTCATTTCCATTTTGGGAAGTGTCCATTTAACGCTGGGAATTGGAAGATAATCATTCATTAAATGCTGTGAAATTGACGCGTCGCTCCATGTATATAACTTACCATTACTGAAAATGAAAGGCTCAATAGAAAAACCTTGTTTATCGCTTTCTATCATTCCCTCTTCATTGATAAGTGTTTCTTTAACATCTTCGTTTACTCCGGTTATAGTCCAAAAGCTTGATTCGGCATTTAAGTATTTTGGGAAATAACCGCGAGGATATTCTTTAGCTATATTTATAAAAAATTTGTTAATGTCCGCCGACCAATCCGCGTCCTGTATTTTAATTTCAGATATTGATAATTCGTCTTTTTTATTTTCCGAAAAGTCCAATTTCAGATATTGCGCTTCAATATCATCAAATTTTAGAAATGATTTGTAATTTGTCGCTTTGTTAACTTTAAGTATTTTATCCCAATGTGAATTATCATCGGAAATAGAAATAGTAATAATCTTTGCAAAATTATTTTTAAACCAATCGAATGTAATTCCGCCAATTTCTTTAGAGTAGCCGAAATTATAAATCAAAGTATTATTTTTTTTCTTACTGGTCCAGTATGTTTCTAAATTATTATCTTTAATATTTTTTAGCAGATTTGAATTCGCGGAAGCAATTATATTTGTCTTTAGTTTAGTTATATCTATTTTTGACAGCTTTTTATATTGCAGATCATCAATTTGCACACTGCCTGAGCCGCCGTTAAAAGACGCGATAGTAAATTCTATTTTTGAAATTTTTCTTAGTGTTTTGTCATACGCAGGGCCCCAAGCAAAATTTATTTGTCTCCTTTTAATTCTAACTTTTTTCCAATCTTTCGGAAATTCGTAATTCACATTATTAACCCACCAAACATTTTCTCCTTTCTGATCCAAGAATTTGATTTCAAAATTATTATTTGGCGAATTAGCTTTAATATAAAACGTAAACTCGAAATCATCGGATAAATCAATTTCACGATCAAATTGAATGCCCGCATAACCGGTGCCTTTTACAAATTTATAATTAATATTCAACGCCTTGTTTTTGATTCCGTCAATGCCGCTTAGATCAATTTCCACGTTATCGGATTTAATTAACTTGATGTTTTCGAAACTATCAAAACTATTTATTGATATTGATTGAGCGTTGATGGCCGAAATAATTACTAAGCAATTGATTATAATAATTAAAATATTGATTTTCATATTTTACTTTTGGAGTTTTATCAAATTCAATTTTTCCATTCCCTTTTTTATTACAGGATCGTTCATACAATATTTCCAGACAAAGCCTGTTTTAAAGTTTTCGATCATTATAACAATTGGTCCTTGATCTATTCCCAGATAGTCATTATCAAACCAATTTAAGGTCGGATTAAAAGCATCTTTAAAACCATATTTACCCCATAGACCTTTATCGCCGTATTTTTCCTTAAAGTTCATAATTGTGGGAATTACTATTTCGGGAGCAAATGGAAGTGAGGCAATTGCCGCTGTAGGAGCTATTGTTCCGTCATCCCACGAATTGCGAAATGGAAAACTAGGACCTCTTTCACTATAACCCGAATAAATACTTCTATCCAAATTTGGAATTTCATCGGCTGGTCCTTCACACGCTGTTAATCCCCAAGTTAATGAATCATAACCTTTCCAATCTTTTGGATTTTCAATTGCATATTGCCATTGTGATAACGCTGCTCTTCTTGAATTTTCAAAATAGTCAACGTTTTTCTCAAGCATATATTTGTCGTAAACATTTTTATAATCAATAAAACAACTAGACCATTGATAAGCAAAAAGTGGGGGAAAAACCGCATGTTCCATATTTGGATAAGGCGCGTACCAATTGTAATCTCTTAGCCATACGTCATATGCGTGATCGATATTTTTATATCCTGTTCCTGCCGAAAGAATATATAAATAATGAGCTTCGGTAAAGCCGATCCAACTCATTTCGGTAAATCCGTTTTCAGGTCGCCAGCCCATAGTTACCGTTCCACCGTAATCTTTATCTGATTCCGGTTTCGTCCACCAATCCCAATCTAACCTTCTTGTTAAAGAATCGCCCAATGCTCTAATGCTTTTCTCAATTAAATTATCATTTGTGTAATAATTCATCGCAAATCGAATTCCGGCAAAAAGCCAAGCCGTATCAATGGTTGATAATTCACAATCACGCCATCTTCTCCCATTATCCATTTCAAGAAAATGATAATAAAAGCCTTTATAACCGGTTGCGTCAACCTTTGCAGATTGTTCAGAATTAATTAAGAATGCAAATAAATTTAAAGTCAACTTTGCGGCTTCTTCACGCGTAATCCATTTTTTTTCAACCCCAATTGCCCAAATAGGTAAAGCAAATCCTACTGCCGCAATGCTGGATGGCGAATCTTCGGTTGATTTGTCTTTTACCAAACCATTTTCCGGATTTACTTCTTTAACAAAATATTGAAATGTATAATATTGTAAAGTATCTAAAAACTTTGATTGTTCTTCCGTCATTTCAAACTTTTTATTTACAGTTTTTTGCGGCTTTTCAGAACAAAATAAAAAGTTAAATGCTATTAAAATTAGTATAATATACTTCATAAATTTTCCCTAAATATTTAATCAAATTTTACAACCGCAAGATTCGCCTATAATAAGACTTGTTCCAAGATTATGAGTTAAAGGCAGATTAAGATCAACTTCATTATGAATCATTTTAAGTAAATATTGTACCGCGTTATTTGCAAGCAATCCAATTGGAACTTTAACCGTCGTTAGTTTCGGAGATACTATTTGAGAAAGAAAAATATTATCAAACCCAACGACTGCAATATCTTCCGGAATTTTTATATTTAATTTTTTTGCAGCTTGATAAACACCAACTGCCATCATATCATTAGCCGCAAAAATTGCTTCCGGTTTATTTTTTTTGCTGAAAAATTTTTCTAATGCCAAAAATCCGGCATTCATAGAAAAATTTCCATTGAAAGTAAAATCGTCAGAATATTCAATTTCATTTTCTTCAAGAATATTTTGATAACCTTTAAATCTTTCTATGGCTTCATTATTTGCATCCGGTCCTTTTACCATAGCAATTTTTCTATAACCATGCATTATTAAATGTTCAACAACCGATTTTGCTCCAGAAAAATTATCTACTGTAAAATTTACAATGTTAATAATTTTTTTGCTCGCGTTTAAATATATAATCGGTATTTGATTATTCTTTAAAATAAATTCAATTTTTTTATTTATAGTCGGCGCCATTACAATAACGCCATCAACTCTACTAGACGCAATAAATTCTTTTACAGTCTCAATTTCATTACGCTGGTTATATGTACTTGAAACCATCAAATATTTATTTGCTTTATGTACTTCATCATCAATATTATGAATTACGCTCATAAAGAAATCACCATCAAGTTCAGGTAAAATTAATCCAATGGTATCAGTTCTTTTTGTTGAAAGACTTCTTGCAAAATGACTTGGTCTATATTCAAATTTTTCCGCAACGTTAATAATTTTTTTTCGTGTACTTTCCTTTATTGAGGTACTTCCGCTTAAAGCTCTTGATACTGTTGCCGTTGACACACCCGCTTCTTTGGCAATTGTGATAATATTAATATTTTTCATTATGCATGTTCACGGAATAGTTCTGTTAAATCAATCATTTAATGCTTCCCATCATAATTCCTTTAATGTAATATCTCTGTAAAGCTAAAAATACAATTATTACTGGAATAATTGTTATCACCGACCCTGCCATCATAAGCTCCGGATCTTTTGTATGTTCACCCATTAAATTAGCGAGAGCAACCGGCAATGTATACATTGAGTTATCTGTTAAAGCAATCAATGGCCACAGAAAATCATTCCAAACACCCATAAAAGTAAAAATTGCCAAAGTGACTAAAATTGGTTTTGAAAGCGGAAGCATAACTTTATAATAGATCTGAAAATCTGTCGCGCCGTCAATCCTTGCAGCTTCAATTAAACTATCTGGAATCGACATTGCGTATTGCCGTATTAAAAATATTCCGAAGATATTTGCCAATCCTGGAATAACAATTGCCATGTATGTATTTATTAGTCCAAGATTTTTAAGCATTAAAAATAATGGAAGCATTGTTACTTGTGCCGGAATTATCATTGAGCTCAGTAAAAGTTTGAAAAGTTTATCTTTTCCCGCAAATCTATATTTTGCAAATGCATATCCTGCCATTGAATTAAAAAACAGTGAAATGAATGTTATAATTATTGATAATGAAAGGCTATTTATAAAATTTGTCGCCACATTTAATCTTGTAAATAAAATATTATATTGATCATATGTAATTTGTTTCGGAAAAAATCTCGGCGGGTAAACGCTGGCTTGACCATCAGCCATAAAAGAAGCAGAGATCATCCAAACAAAAGGTGCAATGGTTATAAATCCGGAAATTATTAAGAAAACATATAACAATAATTTTTTCACTATTCTGTATCCGCAATTTTTTGAACTTTAAATTGAATTAACGTCGCAATAAAAATTATGAAAAACAAAACGAAAGCTATTGAAGCTGAATACCCCATATTCCACCATCGAAAACCTTCATTGTACATATATAAAACAATGCTTAACGTACTATTTAAAGGTCCGCCTTGAGTCATTACATACGGTTCGGCAAATAATTGAAAATATCCGATCATTGTGATAATACTTATAAATAATGTTGTTGGAGCTAACATAGGTATTGTAATTGATTTAAATTTTTGCCATTCGGTTGCTCCTTCAAGATCAGCGGCTTCATATAAATATTGTGGAATATTTTGGAGTCCTGCAATAAAGATTATCATATTGTAACCGAAACTTTTCCAAACCGACATAATCACTATCGCGGGCAAAGCTAAGTTTGGGTCACCCAGCCAGTCAATTGGATTTACGCCGAAAAAGCCAAGCATAAAGTTCAATATTCCAAATTTAGGATGATAAATAAATCTCCAAATTATTGATACGGCAATTAATGTAGTTACAACAGGAAGGAAATACGTTAGTCTGAATATACTTTTAAACTTTACAAGTTTTGAATTAAGTAAAAGCGCCGCTCCAAGTGAAACAGCTATTGATAACGGTCCGGCAAAAATGACAAAATAAAAAGTATTTTTAAGCGATTGCCAAAATAATGGATCATCAAATAGATCCAAATAATTTTGAAAGCCGATAAATCTCGCATTGGAGAAATCGCTTAACGCATAAATATCAAAATCAGTAAAACTAATTATGAAAGCGGATATAACTGGAATAAAGAAAAACGCAAATATTGCCAGCATTGCGGGCGCTAAGAATAAATAAGCAGCCGTTAATTTACTTTTAGAATTCAATTTTACCTTTTGGATTTAAAATTATTTTTTATTCAATAACCATCTTCTTTTTTCAAGAATTTTATTTACATCCTTATCCAAAGCCTTCAAAGCTTCATCTATTGTTAATGAATTCCTTGCAGCTAATTCCGCATACTGCTGAATTTTTGCGAAAGCTATCTGTTCCCATTCAGTAATTTTCGGAGTTTCGGTAACATTATGAAATTGTGCGAAAAAAGCCTGCATATATTCATTATTCGAAAATGAAGAATCATTCCATGCGTTTACAACAGAAGGTAAGTCATTAATCATATTGTAAAATTTAAGCTGAATATTCGGATCGGAAAGAAATTCAATAAATTTCCATACGGAATCTTTATTTGCGGATAAACTGCTTACAACTAGACTTGAACCGCCCGCCAATGAAGTTCCTGGATAGTTTCCGTCTTTTGACGGCATCGGCGCTGTTCCCCATTTATCGGCCAGGTTTCCTGTCATCCATTTTTTAAATTCCGGAATGTTCCAAGGACCAGAGATATACATTGAGAAATATTCTTCCGCAAATGCTTGATAAACATTTGTAACTTGGGAAAATCCAATTGGAGCAAGATCTTCTTTATGAAATTTAATTATGTATTCAAATGCTTCTTTAAACTCCTTTTCAGAAAACGCGCCGTATCTGTTATTATCTTTCAATATAGTTGAATTATTTTGAAGCGCGAATATTATAAAACTTGCCCATTCGTTAGTGGGAAGAAAAATAGCGTACTTTTCTTCATTCTTATGTAATGATTTTATTTTTTTTGAAGCATCATATAGTTCATCCCAAGTTTTAGGGAAAACCGAATATCCTGCTTTCGCCAAAACATCTTTTCTGTAAAATACAATTCTCGTATCAATGTACCATGGAATTCCAAATAATGAACCATCGATTATATTTGTATTCCAAATTCCTTCAAAGTAATTTTCTTTATTTATTGATCCGGAAATGTTTAAATACTTATCAAGATTTTCCAAAGCATTTAATGAAACAAATTGCGGAACCCATGTATTGCCTAACTGAAATACGTCCGGTAAATTATCACTTGCGTAAGCAGAAATTAATTTTTCCTGCGCGGCAGTCCATGGTATTGCTTGAACATTAACTTTTATTTTAGGGTGTTTTTTGTAAAACTCAGGAAGTAATTTTTGAACGTATTCACCTTCAGCACCCAACCCCCAAAATTTAATGGTGGTTATATTATTGTCAATTTTTTCACTTTTACAAGAAATAAAAAGCAAAATTATTATGGGCAATATTTTAATATAAACTTTCATTTATCACTTAATTAAAATCATACTTTTTGTTTCAATGAAACTTCCGGATTGTAAAGTGTAATAATAAATTCCACTCGAAAGATTTGTTCCGTCAAAAGTAATTTCATAACTACCTGGACTTTGGGCAATATTGGCAATTGTTTTTACAACACTGCCAAGTACATCGTAAACTATCAGTTTTACATTGGATATATTTCCTTTTAGGGATGCTGGTATACTATATTTTATTGTAGTGCTCGGATTAAATGGATTTGGATAATTTTGTTCAAGAACAAATTCATCCGGCAAATCCGGACGTACTTCAATGTCAGTTGGAGTTTCTGAATCAAAAAAAGGCGGATAACTATTAAACAAAGCTTGAATATTTTGGTCATTCATAAATAAATTCCAAAGCAATTGCGATCTGTAATTTTCGATCATACAAATAATCGGACCTTGATCTATTGCCAAATATCCGTCGCTGAACCATTCACCTTTTACACCATTGGATGCGTAAGTTAAATTGAACGCGTCTTTAAATCCGTATTTTCCCCATAATTTATTTTTGAAATTTCTATAGAAATATTTCATCGCTTGTTTTGAAGCGTAAGGAGTGTAAGGCATTGATGATAATGCCGCCGTAGGAGCAATTGTGCCGTTATCATTATTTGGTTCATGAGCAGTATAGCCAACGCCGGGAATTGAATAACTTGCCGTTAAACCCCAGCATTCATTACTATAGCCGGTAAAATTTTTGGGATTATCAATACAATAATTAAGGTTAATTAAACTTTGGTTGATGTTTTGTCCAAAGTAATTTGCGTATAAATCTCTTTTAACTCTTGGATCAAATCCAATAAATGAATAATGTGTAAAGAACAAAGGACCGCCGTAACCGCTTCCCACAGAAAGCGTTATTCCATATTTTGAATTTCCTGTGTACTTAATAGTGCCGTTATTTCCCCATCCTGATGAGTAATATTGTTTTGCAATAGGATATGTCGGAGAAGCAAGAGCTAATAAATAAGACATTAATGTTTCATTCCAGCCATGAAAAATAAAAGTGTCGCTAAAATTAAATCCCAACGTCGGCGACCAATTCCAGTAAAGTCCCGTCGAATTATTTCTATAAAAGTCCCAATCAATATTCTCCCAAAGCTGAGTAATTAAATTTCTAATTTGAGTTTCGGTATCATCTGACTGGTTAAAATATTGACGCGCGCACAATAAACCTTGCGCCATAAAACCGGTTTCAACAATATCCCCGCCGTTTTGAACTCCAAAGTTCACCACTTTTCCGGAAGCTCCATTAAACCAATGAGGAAATGCTCCATGAAATTTATCCATTTTATTCTGTAAAAAATTCGCAATCTTTAAAATTCGTTTTGCACCTTGTTCTCTTGTTATAAAGCCGCGTTCAATGCCAACCAAAATTGCCATAACACCAAAACCGCCGCCGCCTATTGTATTTGTCTTATCACTTTCATCAGGATGCCATCGTTCTCTTGCAACACCGGAATTTGGATCACCCCAATCCCAGAAATATCTAAACACAGCCCTTTGTACCATATCTAAAAATTCATCATCATCCATTTCATGCGTTAAAATTTGCGCTTCTTCACTTAGTGCGGATGAATTACCGGAACTGTCTATCGCTTGTATTTTATATTTTTCACTCGAGTTAAGCGAACCTATCCAAACCATTTTATTATTTATGGTTTTGGGCAGCATTTCCGAAAATGAAAATATGGAACCATTCCATTTATATATTATATAACTTTTCACATCCGAATTTTCCTCAACATCCCAGTAAAGGTCGCCATGTAATTCATAAGAATATGCTCTAAAATTATTTGGAATTGAAGGAGGAATTGTATCCTGGGAGAATATTTGTATTGAAGCAAAAAACAAAAGTACCACTTGAAATAAAAATTTTTGCATCGTAAAACCTTTTCGATTATAAAAAATTTTCGGGTAAAATATTATAGATTTACGATCGTTATTCCATAAATATTTTGTGAAATTATTTTACTCTTACTTTTAAGTTGAAATTTCAGTTCATATTCCCCTTTGGAAAATGAATTAGGAATTTGAACATTTATTTTTTCAAAATTTACAAAGTATGTTGAGTTAGGTTCGATATTTATATTTTCAATTTTCCCGATTTTTGTGTCATCAATCAAAATATCAATGTGTGAATTTTTTATTTCCGTGTAAAGATCGTTAACAATGTATATATCAAAATTTAATTTTGAATTCTGGAAATACTGGTCCTGCCGTAAATTAATTGAAAGTAAAATAGGTGCGTAAGAATCTTGTATTGTATAAAAACCTTTTTTCTTTTCAAAATAATAATCAACTACCGACCAAGTAATGGAAGGCCAGCAATCAATGAACATGAATTGAAAAATGCCAGTTATACCTTTGTTCTTCTTTCTTCTGTAAAAATGAATCGCTTTCCATAGAAGTTCAGATTGATAATTTTGAGAATTTTCAATAAAATCATCAATGTTCTTACCTATTTTAATTTTTGCGATATTGAAGTTTGTGTCAGGTTGAAAATCATGATATTTCCAGTGATTAAAATCCGGCGGAAATAATTTACTTTTAGGAATAAACTTTTCGATGGATTTCTTATTCGGTAATGCCTGCGCGCCGAATTCTGTAACTAATGGTCCCATCGGCACAGCCGCAAAATGTTCAAGGTTTCCCCAATACCATCCGTCATAAGGATGTTCTTCATAATTGGATGCTAATCTTATAATTCTAGATTGATCTACACTTTGAACCGCGTCATATAAGAATTTGTCTAAAGTTTTTATCTGTTCACCAGGTTCATTGTGGCAGCACCAAAACGCAATGGAAGGATGATTATAAAGCTGTTCAACCATTTCTTTAATCTGCGCAACAGCATTTGAAGCAAATTTTTCGGATTCATCGTATGTCCATTGCAATGAAAAATCCTGCCAAAGTAAAATTCCCATTTTGTCGAATTCATCATATAATTCTTTTCTATTAACATGCGCGTGAACTCTTACAATATTTATATTTGCTTCTTTTATTAAACCTACTATTTTCTCAATTCTATCCGAATTTAATTCGCTTAAAAATTGTGTTGGAATAATATTAGTGCCCCGCAAAAAAAGTTCTTTATCATTAAGATAGAATCGATTCTCGTTATCTAAATGAATTTTTCTAATTGCAAAGTTTTTACTGAACGAAGTAAATTTTTTAATTTCAATTTCCAGATCATATAAATATGGCTGCCCTAAATCCCAGCTCCACCAAAGGATTGGATCCTTTATCTCGAAAACAAAATTTAATTTATTTTTACCCGGGTTAATTAAAACTTCTTGCTCAAATTTGTTTTTATTTTTTTGTTTTTTACTTGTTGAAAATCTAACAATTGTTTTTTGCGGCTCATCAATGTTGGATAGATAATTAATTACAACATTTAGTTTAGCGGTTTTTAAATTCTCACTTAGGTACGAAGTGATCTTAGTATTTTCAATATATATTTTTTCATCTATAATTAAATCAACATCATTCCAAATTCCGCCGGTATTTTGATCCTGCCCAAATTCATAACTCCAAGCGCCTGGCCTGCAATCATGGTGATTAAATATTCCTTTAATTAATTGTTTTTTCAGCGGCCAAACCTTTTCTGGTTCTTCTTTGGGTGAATTTACTCTTACAATCAAATCGTTTGTTTTATTGAATGCGATACATTTTGAAACATTAAAATAAAATTCTTGAAAGTATCCTTCATGGTGTCCCAAATATTGTCCGTTAAGCCAAACGTCAGTAAAATAATCAACGCCGTTAAATTTTATTACAGATAAATTATTTTCTTTATTTTGAGATTGAATCTTAAATGATCTTTTAAACCAGACCGTACCCGAAAAATTATTTAATCCGCAAATCTGCCAATTATTCGGAATACTCATTTCATTTAAATTATTTGATTCGAATCTCGAATTGATTTCGGCAAAAGTAAATTTGGAATCCGAGTCAGCAATAAATTTCCAATTTCCATTTAAGGAAAGATTTAACATAATAATCCCAGAAAGTTAACCTAAATACACGTTGATATTAACTTCATTTTTGTTTTCAACTAAAATAACATTTGAATTTGTAACTTTTCCGTCTATTTCGATTTTCTTTATTCCGTAATTTACATTATGATCGTTATGAACTTTAATAAAATAATTAACACCTCTAAATTTTCTTTTAATTTTAAATCCATTCCATTCTTTTGGAATATGCGGATCGATCACCAAACCTTCATTTGTTGCGCGAATTCCCAGAATAAAATCAACAATAACTTTTTGAAACCAAGATGCGGATCCTGTATACCACGTCCAACCTGCCATTCCATAGTTGGGTGAATCAGGACCGTCAATATTTCCGGGCATAACGTAAGGCTCGGCTACATATTTATCAGGATTTAAACCCGAATAAATAGGACACATTTTTTTAAATACATCGTAAGCTGTTTCCGAATCATTCAAAAGCGTGTATGCCCAAATTGACCAAGTTGCGGCGTGAGAATAAACTCCTCCGTTTTCTCTTCTTCCGGCGGCGTACCTTGAAAGGTATCCAATATATTTATCAGGTTTGGAATATGCAGGCTGAAGAAGTAAAGCTCCATTATCTCGCAGCAGATGTTTTCTTACAGCTTCCATCGCTAAAGTTTTTTTATCGTTTTCGGCAATATCACTAATCACTGCCCATGACTGAGGATTTAAATATATTTTACCTTCTTCACATTCTTTACTTCCTATTTTCTCACCAGAGTCTTTTGTACCTCTATAATACCACTCGCCATCCCAAGCATGCATATTAAACGCTTTTTTCAAATCATCTTTGGCAGCGGTAAATTTGTCAAATATTTCATAATCACCTTTAAAAATTGTATATGGCAAAAACCTTTGAATTACATCATATAAAAATTCAGTAAGCCAAATCGATTCGCCTTTCATTTCTAATCCAACGGCGCTCAAACCGTCATTCCAATCACCGGCGCCGATCAGAGCTAATCCACGCGGACTAATTCTTGAAAGTACTTTATAAATCGCTTTTAAACAATGTTCATATATTGAAAATTTCTTCTCTTTATCATCATAAAATGGTTCTAAATGATCCAATATCTTTAAGTCATTTGTCTCTTGAATATAATGAGAAACAACATACGGCAGCCATAAAAGATCATCAGTCATTTTAGTTTCCAATCCGGTTTCACTTATTGGATGCCACCAGTGAAGAACCGAACCGTCGCTTAATTGATGACGGGCATGAAGTCTTATTTGATTTTGAGTTAAATTCGGATCAATGGGCAAATAAACAAGACTGTCCTGCAGTTGATCTCTAAAACCAAATGCGCCGCTTTGCTGATAGTACGCGGTTCTACCCCACAGTCTGCCTGCAATTGCCTGATAACGAACCCATTTATTTACAAAAATGTTCATCGCTTCATCTGGCGTATCAATTGTAGTTTCAGATAAAATTTCATTCCATTTATTTTTAACATTCTGCAAAGAAACGTCTAACTGGTCTTTACTCCAATAATTTTCCGTTATCTTTTTTATTTGGTCTTCACTTTCAGCAATTCCAAGATAATAGGCAACGTTTTCAAAGTGATTGGGCTTAATCTTTAAATCAATTTTGAGCGAAGCAATTGAATCATAAAATTTTCCGCAAGTATTGGATAAATTCCCTTTTACAACTGCAGCGGGTTTTTCCAAATTTCCGTAGTTTCCAATAAATAATTCTTTATCGCATTCAAATTGCGAAACGCTTCTATTGGCGGCAAAATAAGCGATATATGGATAATCAATATTCCAATGACCTCTATCCCCTAAAGGAATATCCCAAATTCTTTTTTTTGCCAGAATTCCGTTTACATTAGAATTAAAATCAGTTTCGAGAAATTGTTTATGGAATTCACGATGATGATCATTCGAAGAACCCAAGACCCATTCAAAGTAATTTATGATGGAAATATCAGCTTCTTCATTCGAATCGTTTTTAATTGTAAAGTCCCAAATTTCCAAATTATTATCAAATGGAACGAATAAGCAAATTTCTACAATAATTTTTTTATACTCAGCAGTAAATTTTGTGTAACCGATTCCATGAACGCATTTATATTTATCAAGGCTGGTTTTCACCGGTTTCCAAGTTGGGCTCCATATTTCATTTGTCTTATTATTTCTGATATAAAAGTATTTCCCCCAATTATCTTGTATAAGATCCTGATGCCATCTTGTAATTCTATTGAATTCGGAATGTTCGTTCCAGCTAAATCCGCCGCCGGTTTGTGAAATTATTACACCATGATTTCCATTCGAAATAACGTTAACCCAAGGCTTGGGTGTCATTGGATTTTTAATATTATACTCAGTGCCGTCATCGGTAAAAAAACCATATTTTGTTTCAAACTTTGCCATAGTAATATGCCAATTTTTAGTTATTAATTAACATTGAATAAAAATTTATGTAAACGCTTACATTTTAAATTATGCAATCATCAAATAATTGTCAAGTCATTTTGACACCATTGGTGGAAATTTAAATTAATTTGTTTAATTGAATAATGATAAATCTACATTTGCAAATAATCTTTAAACAATTTCTTTCCAAAATTATTTTTCTCGGGATTAGTACAAAAAATACTGTTACCAAAACTAAATCTATGCTGACAAAATTTATTGTTTTCCATACAAATTGTTAGATTATTGTCGCAGGTGAGTTTCGATTTGCAGATCTCAAATTCTGCCTTTTGCTTAGATTGGTAATTTTCAAGCCGGGACATATATTCCTTTAATTTTAATTAAAAAAATTCCCTGACCAAAATGAAGTAAGATTTTTTGCGATTTTAAAATTAGATAAATATTAATTTTTGCAAATAAAAATTTCAAACTGTAATATTTTATTTATGTACATAATAATTTAATTTAATAATAAATAATAATTTCAGCATTTATGTTGCCTCCGAAATTTTCAATTTCCCATAATCTAATAATTCCGGAGGCGTGAGGGGGTGAAGCAATTTTTTAAGTATCGTTAAATCATTACATGCAATTATACTATAGTTTTAAATAAAAGAAATCAGTATAAATACTTAAGTTTAGCAATTATTAATTTATAAGAACAATTATTCCGTTTAAGGCTCCTTAAACAAGTTTTTAAGTCAAAAAAATGATAATAATAATACAATAAAAAAATTCTTTACAAATTTGTAAGTATAAGTACTTACAAATTTCGTAGACCATTTTAAATACAAAGTAAATATTACGTATTTGTACTGATTTCTTTTTTTGATAAAACTTTTATTTTCTCCCACCATTAAATAGGGAGATTATATGCTACATCAAAAAATTATTTTTTACGCAATTTTGTTATTAGAAGTTTATTCAAAAATTATAGTTGGTCAGGAAATAGGAAAAATCTTCATATTAAGCGACGCTGAGTCTCAGTTCGGAACTGTTGAATGTGAATTTATTCTAGAGAAAGATGTATTAAAAAGTATGCTGAAAAATACCTTAAATTATGTTATGTTTAATAATTATGAAAATGATTTGACAATCTTAGGAGATGACAGAATCGTATTATTTTCTTCAAATACTTATGTAGAAAAAGATGATGTTTTTCATCTTTTCAGCAAAAGCAACGTGGAAAAATTAATGAATTTGGGAAATAGCAAATTTTGTAATTTTCAAAAAAGAGAAAAGGCTTTTACTATTCAAAATGGTCAATTTGTATTAGAATTCAGCATCCCCTGTCCCCCTATGTGTCATTAATGAAAAGTTGGGAAATCATAGGTTTAATTTCGATAATTACTTGGACGATAGTACCATTTTTCTATCGTTCAAGTAAACATTTTTACTTCTTTTTAGTACTAACTGCAGCTGATCTTTCAACAATTATTATTTCCAGAATTTTTCATGATTTTCCACAAGTTCTATGGGTCCCATTTGTTTATTTGTCATTAGCAATGATAAATAGATATAAAATTTATAAAAATAGGTATTTGATATTTGCTGGATTAATGATTTCAACAATAGTTGGAATAAATTCGTCTGTTGTTATTCAAATGTATATTGTGTTAATTGTTCAAGTACTTTCATTCTTTATTTTTGCGCGTTATTTAATTTCTATTTTTATTGAAGAGAATAAAATTGATTTTTTTTATTTGACAATGGTTTTTTATGAAGTGCTGAATATATTAAAACTTATTGCGTACTTAAAACAATTAAGTTCCGGACTAAATTTTTATTTTGCGGTAAATATTTTACAAATTTTAATTGGGATATTTTTAGTTACGTTAGTAATATTTAAAAAACAAAAAATTAGAGAAATAAAGAGCTAAAAAAAGTGTCATTTTATTTTAGCATTTAATATGACCGCATACCTTATAAGTTGTCCTACAGTTTTAAAACCGAACGTGCTCATTATTCTGTGGCGATGAGTTTCAACCGTTCTTTTACCGATTTTCAATTCAACGGCAATCTGCTCAGTTGAATAACCTTCTCCAATTAATTTTAATATTTCTATTTGTTTTTTGGTCAGTCCTTTTATTGTTTCGTTTTTGCCCTTCGATTCTATTTGATCGAACCTTTTTATAATTTCGTTTAATTCTTCTTCATTTTTATTGAAAAAATACATATCCCCATTATTTACAATTTTAATTGCGTTTACAAGTTCATCACGAAGGCAATTTTTACTTAACAAACCCAAACCACCGGCTTTCAAAATTGAATAAATATAATCGTCACCGCTGTATTGAGATAGAAATAAAACTTTAGCTTCTTTATATTTATTTATGATTGTCGAAACCGCTTCCGGACCCGATTTAATTGGCATACTTATATCTGTTAAGATAACATCGGGCTTTAATTCAAAGAATTTTTTTCTAAAGCTCTACCGTCTTCAGCTTCACCCACAATTACAATTTCTAGGGAATCTTTTAGTAAACTTCTTATTCCTTCTCTAAACAAATTATGATCGTCTGCAATTAGAACTCTAACCATGAATTTTTTCCATCTCAAATTTGATAAAAATTGTTGTCCCTTCATCGGGAGCTGAAATTATGTTCATTGTACCGTTATAATTTTCTGCTCTTTCTCTAATATTCAGTAATCCCAATGAAGATCTACCTTCGCTCAAATATTCGCTGACATTAAATCCTATTCCATCATCGGAAATTACTAATTTTAGCTGATTTTCATCACTTAAAAACTGAATAAAAAATTCAGAACATTTAGCATGCTTGATTATATTACTGATACTTTCCTGACAAATTCTGTAAATATTTAATTCATATTCTTTACTTAACGTTCCCATAACATAATTAGTAGTAAGATAACCTTTTAAATTATTTTGATTATTTATCGTATCAATAATTGATTTTAACGCCGCAACCAAACCAAATTCATTAAGTATTCTTGGTCTTAATTGGTGTGATATATCTCTAATTTCATATATCAATTCGTCAACAGATTTTACTAAATTGTCAATATCTGCCTTATGATAATCGCTGTTTTTTAAATTTTGTAAACTTATTTTCAGCAATAAAAGATTCTGACCCGCACTATCATGAAGTTCTTTACCTAATTTTTCCTTTTCGTCTTCATTAACCGTTTCTATTTTTTTCTTTAGTTGCTTTAAACTTTCCTGATTAAGTTTTATCAGTTTTTCATATTCAATTCTTTGAGTAATATCCCTAAGATAAATATGACTGAAGCAGAAATTTTCTATTTTTTTTGTTACGGCACTGTAATATTTATTATTAAATGAAATTTCAATTGGATTGTCCGAATTCGGTAAATAACTATAGTTTTCAAAATTCCGAATACATTATTGTTTTAAAATATTTGGACCGAATTCCTTAACTGCAGAATTATTAAGTTCAATTATTAAATTGTTTTCATCTATTCTTATTACCGGATCCGGATCAACTTCGGCAAATAAAGCTGAAAGTTTTAAATTTTTCAATTCCAATTCGGCTTTTTTCTTTCGCAGCGGACTTATATATTCTTTTTTTATAAGAAACAAAATAATTATTAATAAAACAATTATAGTTAACCCGTAGATAAGCGGGTTTTCCGCCGAAAAAAAACTCCGAATATATCTGTTGGTTCCATTTTAAAAAAAGTAAGTATAAGTACTTAAATATTTTTATCAGTTATTGTTTAATTATTGCTTAATAATAACATTTCTTCATTTTTTTCAGTATAAGTAATAGTACTGATTTTTTTTCAAATTCCGCTAATTATCTTTGTAAAAATAATATTTTAAAATGATAAAAAGACGAGTTATTAGAAGCCGTAAAGAGAAAAACGATATCACGATCCTGGGAAATCCATTTGAATATTGGAATCCCAAATATAAAGATGATATAATTGAAGAAATTGAAACGGGACTTTACTATTACTATATAGAGTCTGAGAATAATACTGAAATTGAGATTAAAATAATTAAAATAAACAATAGAAAATTTCTAACAACCGACTCTAAATTAATAGCAAATAAATTATTAGAACTTCCTGATTGCTAATTTGTTTATGATAATTTTTACTTGCTTTGTTCTAATTTTATTCTGAATGAATAGGGATTGTTTAATTCTAATATTTTTTACAACTAAGATAAAGCATAAAATTTAATACTACAAATTATGTTTATCACAATTTAAATTTTATATATTTATTATTTTGAGCTACTTTTATTGATTCGATATTAAAGTAGATTTTTTGATGAAAGAATGTAATCTTTATTTTATTATAACAAGAATTAAAAACGATACTTTTACAAATAAAGACGTAAGTCAGTTAATAGATTACTGTATAAAAACTGCTATTTCATTTCTAAGAAATAATTACAAAACAAGAATTAACAGCAATTTATTTTCGGAAGAATCAATTAGCGATTTGGCAATTGACTCAATAATTCCTTTGGTGGTAAAAACAATGAAGGCATTCTTGGAATTAAAAAATCAATCCTTACTTGGGATGAAGAAATAAAAAATGAAATAGACGCACAATTTTTTATTTCAAAATTAATTTGGAAAAGAGCAGATCAGACAATAACAAAACTACTCAAAGAAAAAGATCCTTTTTTTGAAAAGATAATTAAAACTCTGAATTTTTGTATCTCCAAAAATAATATTAAGAAAATACGTTATTTTGGAACAGTTTACGTTGTTGAAGAAAATGTAAAAGAATTGCCCGGCAATCTTATAAAATTTGAAGATTTCAGCAAAATCCCAGTTGAATTTTTCGGATTCAAGCAGATTGTATTATTTGAAAAACTACTGGATCACATAAAAACAAAAACAGAATATTTCCCGGCAATTCCACTTAATTTATTGGTTAAACGCGTAAAAGAGTTTCATTTAAGCAGTCGTCAAATATCAATCAACGAATATTCATATATCAATAATGCATTTGTTTATGAGGATATTTTGAAAAATGAACTTTCCAGTCTGCAAAATAGAATAAATACATTTTATATCCCAAATTCAAAATTAACAAAAAAAGATGCGGAACTAATAATGGCTTCCTTCCGGGATATTTCAAAAGATATGTTGAATGGCGGGATAAGCGGGAGTTTGTTTGATTATCTAAAAAATAGAAAAGAATCATTAACTTCTGAGCAATTTTATTCGGATTACCATTCCATAATGAACTGTTTATTTAAGAATTTTAAAAACAGAATACTTGAGGGAATTAAATAGTTCCTAAATATTTTGCTATTTTAAATTTTAATCATATTTTACTTGACACTCGTATTATCATTTACCTCTTTTTATAAATATCTTTGTACTTATAATTTCTATTTAATAATGAATTATGAATTCCATTTATAAACTTACTTTATATTAATTAGTTAACTTATTTATTTGCAATAAGTTATTTTTTTTGTAATTTTAATTCATTATTTTGATATTTATTCTAAACTAAAGTTGAAAAAGACTCGATAATTTGTTGACATTCAAGGATACAAAATGGAAAATTTTAATTTAACATTCTTTACAATACTATTAGTATTATTTCTTTTGGTGAATTTTGCATATAAAAGGTTTCCACGGAACAATGAAAAATTGCTAAAAATGCTAACTGATGATAAATCTTAATTAGAGGAGAGATTCATTTTGGACAGAACAAAATTATCTTATTCAAGAATTTTAATTAACGATAGTAACAATGATTATATAAGCAACACTTTATTTGAAGAGGAACAACACATCAAAGATGAGATAAAGAAAAGAAAATTAAAGCTTATTGGATTGGGCTCACTTTATATTGTACTAATTTTAGTATCATTTACTTTATTAGCATAAAAATTTTTATATAATACAACCTATACATTTAAAACAAAAAAGTGATTTCAAATCACCTTTTTCTAAAAAATCTTTTCACTATTTGGGTTTTTCAAGTTCTGACTTAGATTTAACTTTTGATTTTCCATTCTGATTTTGACCGTTTCTAGCATAAATATAAGCATATTTATAATATGATCCGTAACTGTTCTGCAGTTCAAAATTATTAAGAAGCGCTCCAATAAACGAACTTTCTTGCCCAGATTTTAACAGAGATACTGCTTTAGTCATTAAATCGGAATCGGTGCTATTTGCCGATACGACCAAAATTGTTTCATCAACTAGTTTTGAAAGGATTTCAGCATCTGTAACGGTAAGAATTGGAGGTGAATCCACAATTATAATATCAAATTCATTTGAAAGTTTTTCATAAAAGATTTCATTCCACGAGAATCTAAGATTTCAGAGGGATTGGGAGTGAATTGTTCCAGCTGTAATCATTGAAAGATTTTCAACTATTGTTTTTCTTTCAATCTCTTCAAATGAAGCGCGTCCAATAAAATAATCAGTAAATCCGGGAAAACGCTTTTCATTAAAGATACTGTGGACTCTGGGTTTTCTTAAATCACAGTCTAAAATTACTGTTCTTTTATTAGCTAACGCAAAACTACCTGCTAAATTTACCGCAATTGTCGATTTTCCTTCACCAGGGCCGATGAAGTACTATTGACTTTGCTTCTCCATCTATCATAGAATACCGAATTCTCGTTCTAATAGCCTTAAAAGCTTCACTGGCAACAGAATCCGCATTATCCGAAATTATAAATTCTTTTCCTTTTTTATTTGTTTCCACTTATTGTTTTTACTCTAGGAACCCAGCCAATTAAATTTATATTTCTGTCCTCAATATCCTCAGGGTTTTTATTCTTCTATCAAAATAATTAAGAATGAGTGCATATCCTACCGCAAGTCCCAAACCTAAAACCAAGCCTATAAGAACTATTAATTTTCGATTTGGTTTAGAAGGCTCTTTCGGAGTTCTTGCAAAATTTAATACTAAAACAGATCCTGTAGTAGACTGTCTATTAATTAAAGCTTCCTGGTACTTTTCCTCCAATAAAAGATATAATTTTTCGTTTGCCATTTGTTCTCTTTGGTATCTGGCAAGACCGATTGTCTTTTCTGGAAGTGATTCAAATCTTTTTCATAACCGTTAAGGAAACCTTTTAATTTATTATATGAGGCTTCATGAGCCTGGAATTTAATTTGTTCTTCAAATATTTTTTGAGTCAGTGATTTTATTTCTTCAGGGCTCGCGGCAAGAATTGTTGCTTTATATTCCTGCATGCTTTCTTTCAACTTCTTTTTTAAATCTGCCAACTTATCATCGTACTGTTTTATTAATTCTTTGTTTGAGCCAGCATTTTTGGATGAATTTGCCATCGCAATATCTTTTTGAGTTTCTACTTCCGCTATTTGCTCTTGCAATCTTGCTAAATATGGCTCAGCGGTTTTATTTTCCAAGTATTCGGAAATAGTAGGATCCTTTTTCTTTAGCTCATCTTTGTATTGATTTAAGTTTTCTTTTGCGATTGAAAGTTCAACCTGCGATGAGTTTACCTTTGTTTCAAGATCTGTAATAGTTTCAATAAGAGCCTTTGCTTGTTCCCCTAGTTCTACAACTCCGCCTTTCCTTTGATAATTTGTTAAATTATCTTCAGATTGAATTAATTGCTCTAACTTTTCATTTCTCTGACTAAATAAAAATTCTTTAACTTTTGATACCTGTTTCCTATTATCCAATAAGTTAAATTCTCTATAAACTTTTGTATATGTGTTAGCTATGAGTGAGGCTTCATATGGTGAAGGAGATTCAACTGAGATTTCAATAAAATCCAAACCTCTTTTCTGTTCTACCGAAACTTTATCTTCAAGAACCTTTAAAATATTATCATATGATTTTAAACCTTTTTTCTTATCACTGAAATAATTTTTATCAACTACCAAAGAAAACATTTCATTGTTTTTGGAAGTAATAAAAGAGTCCATAATTTCGGTTGCGACTTGTTCCGTTATAGTTATATTTTTTATAGTTTCAATTTCATTTGCTATGAATCTATCAGCTTGATTTCTCCTCCAAACTCCGGTAGAAAAGAAGAAGCATCAAGAATACTTCCTTTTGGCTCGGAAATTTTCAAAACAGTATTTGCTTTATAAATATCTGTTGCGGTTGCGGCATAAATAATAGACAATACTAAGATAGTAAGTGAAATAATCATAACACTAACAAGATGGTTTCTGATTATGTTGACATAATCTTTTAACTTGTGTGTTTCTTCATCCGGAAATAAATCTTTTAAGTGATTTGTATCATTATTACCGGAATTATTATATTGCAACCCCAAGTTGTCTCTGTTTTAATTTTTTGTATCGTAAGTACTAAAATGGTTAAAGAAATTAGAGCAGAAAACAATGACAACCCAATGCTGAACCAGTCTAAAAATACAGCCTTGGTTCACCTGGTACAACCAATATATCACTTGGTTTTAGCGTAGGTACTTTTTTATATTTTCCATCTAATTCATCTTTCCACATTAAATCATTATAATCAAATGGAATCATTACTTCTTTATTATTTTCAATTCTGTAAATTCTCAACTCATCCAAGTTTGAATCGTCTGTTGGTCCGCCCACAAAAGATAATAAGTCAATCATTTTTGTATAATCAGGAACCATATATCTTCCTGGATATTTAACAAAACCCCAAACTGAAACACTAATATTTAAAGCTTCAGGATCAGAATAATCATAGAAACCGCCATAAATATTCCGTTTTGCTCGTTCTGACCATTGCGTACCTAACTCATAATCTCCTTGGGCAAAATTAATGTTATAAAAAAATAAAGATAAGACAAAACACTTTATAATTACTTTTATCATAATATCACTTCTATAATAAGTTAGAGTTAAATTATTTTAATATTTTGGAATAATGTACTTGAAAAGATAATAATTTTTTATAAAAAAGATGTATAAAATTGTGTAAATCTGTTTTATTTTAATTCAATTGTCTCTTTTTGAATCCATTAAATTCCATAACCAAAAAAAGAAAAGAAAAATCACGATATAAAATTGATTTATATTTTCCATATTGTATCCGTTGCTGAAAATCCAAATACTGAAAATGTGTTTTAACAAATAATTCATGAGTTATTTCATATTCAATTTCAATTCCATAATATCTATAGTTTTTCCTATCAATAATATTATCAGTAAAAAGAAAATGAGGTTGCGGAATTGTTACTTTATAAGCTCTGTTTCCAATTGCTTCTGTTCCTTTTCTTATATATTGTGTCCACACCTTTGCTTTCAATCCTCTTATAAATATATAATCCAAAGCAAAATAAATCATATCTGCATTATCACCTATCCAATGACCAAGTAAAATCGATGAGCTTTCATAAGTAAGTGTTGGAATAAAATGTCTGTATTCTCCAGGATAAACTTTGGTATATTCAATTGTGGTTCCAAGGTTAGTAAACGGTAAATCAACTACATTTGCCCCGAATGTAAAAGCCATTTTATAATATTGAGTCTTTGGGTCAAAAAGTCCATCTGGAGTTAATTCATCGGCATGAAAATTTGAATACAAATGAGTATGTGGAATATGGTTTCTTGAACTCGCGGACAAAAACAACTGAGTGCTCGATCCCGCATAATTATTATTTCTCATTAAATATTCATCACCCAAATCAAAAAACATAAATGGAATTAAATAAATTACTTGCAGATTATCGGCATAAACAACGGATTCACCTAATGATACTTCCAAATTTTCCAATGGTAAAAAAGTAGCTGAATGTAGCGCGATAAATTTCGATTTAAAGCTAAACCTATCAGTATTTTGATTTTCTCTATAGCGCCAGCTAGCGTAAAATGAATTTGAATCAATTACATTCGAATTAAGCCAAGCATGAATATAATCAAACCTAAACCAATCAGTTGGTTTTATATTTAATTTAATATAAGGAAACGAAGGTGCTCTATTTGACAAAACAATTTTACCGTTTTCGCCGTAACCCCAGTTTAAAGAATTTTTACCAAAAGCAAATGAACCCCAAGCCCAACTTATACCTAAATCAGCATTTACAGTTGGATATTCCAATCTTACGTTATCTGCGAATAATAAATCAATTGCGGGTTTATTTGAAAAGTAGTTATAAAATTTATTTATGTGTCCGGGAGTTTGTCTAGTATGTTTTAACTCAAAATTGAATCCCAAAAATTACCAAATTCACCATTAAATTTTATACCGGCGAACAAATTATTATAAGTTGTTTTTTCCCACTCACCTTTTCGTAACCTAGAAGCGGACTAACATTCAATTTCATTAAATTATTTTCATAACTTAAAGCTCTAAATCTATTATAATCATCTTTCGAAAAAAATGTCAAATTACCTTTACTGAAATTACTTTCTTAAATATTTCCATCACGAGTTCTAACTTCAAATTCCCAGCTCTTATCCAGCAAATCCCTTTCTTTGCATATTTTCAGCGGTTGAATCGATGGACTTTTTATCGTCAATTGAATTTATATTATTTGAAGAAACAAGTCCATTAGCTTTAGATAAACGAATTTTAATTTGATTAATTTCATAACCGAATTCAGACTCATAAAACTCCAGCTCATCTTTCTGAAGCGATGTGAGTTTATTAACATTATAACGAGCTTCAATCAATTTTTCCGCCGCATATTTTCGCGAAATTGGTTTTACCAAATCATCATATTTGATAATACCCTTCTGAGCAAGCTTAGACAAGTACGGATATATTTTGCTATCTAAGTTAATGCTGGATACTTGTGCGGTAACGTATGTAGAGAAAAATACAAATGCAATTATGTTAAAAAGAAGTTTTAGATTTCTCATTATTTCCCGTTTTAATTGTGATAATTTTTAATTGATTTAATAATTAGTATAATTCAGTTATTAAATATTAAAATATAAAGATAAAATAAATTTTGTAAAATTTTAGTTTATAGTACTCGTTCAGCAATTAAACTTTGATGTGAAAATTCCGGCACAAGTTCGGAAAAGGATTTAATTATTTCTTCTGAAGAATAATTATTACAATTAGAAATTAGAGTGTCAAGTCTTGCCTCAAGATCAGAAGGGATAAATTCGCTAGAATTTTTAGCAAACATAATTTTTTCATGCTCCGTCCTAATATATTCTTCACCGTCTTTAAATAATTCTTCGAACATTTTTTCGCCTGGCCTTAATCCGGTGAATTCAATATCAACATCTACACCTTCTTCCAATCCGGCTAATCTAATTACATCTTTTGCTAAATCCAATATTTTAACAGGTTCTCCCATATCTAGCACAAAAATTTCTCCTCCATTACCTAAAACCGATGCCTGCAGCACTAACTGAACCGCTTCCGGTATCGTCATAAAATATCTAGTAATTTCGGGATGCGTGATAGTTAAAGGTCCACCTCTTTCAAGCTGTTTTTGAAAAGTTTTAATTACACTTCCTCTGCTGCCTAAAACATTGCCAAAACGAACAGCCTTAAAGTTTTTATTATGGTCAACAGCCGCTTTAAGCACAATCATTTCGGCTACTCGCTTTGATACACCCATTAAATTTGTGGAATTAACCGCTTTGTCGGAAGAAATTAAAATAAAATTCTGTGTTTCAAATTTAATTGACATATTAACTAAATTTTTGTGCCGAGTAAATTATTTGAAACAGCTTCTGATGGATTTTCTTCCATAAGCGGAACATGTTTATGCGCTGCTGCATGAAAAATAACATTTGGTTTAAACTCTCTAAAAATTACTTCAAGACGATTTACATCTTTAATATCGGCAATTCGACTAATTATTTTCGTTTTACTTTTATTTTGATTTATCAAAAATTTAAGTTCTTCTTCAATTTCAAAAATAGAATTTTCGCCATGCCCTAAAATCACTAACTCTTTAGGATGACATTTAAGTATTTGCCTGCACAATTCACTTCCAATTGAACCGCCCGCACCGGTTAATAAAATTACTTTATCATTTAGCAGATGTTCCACTTTTTGAATATCCGTTTTTATAGGCAGTCTTCTCAGAAGATCATGAATTTGAATTTTTCTTAATTTACTAATGTCGACCTTTCCTCCTAGAATTTCATTAATTCCGGGAACGGTTAATGTCTCTAAATTATTTTCGCTTGCAATATCTAAAATTCTTCTTAATTGTTTTCCGGAAGCCGAAGGAATAGCTATAATAACCTTTTTAATCCTAAATTTACGCGCAATTTTGCCCATTTCATCTATTTTACCTGCAACCGGAACGCCTCGTATTCTTAACTTAAGTTTAGAAGGATCATCATCGAGAAATGCGACAGGAGTCATATTTAAATAATTGTTTTTCTGCATTTCTTGAGCTACCGATGCTCCGCCTCCGCCCGCGCCTATAATCAAAACGTACGTACCGTATGATTCCATTGCAAGTTTTCTCTCGTCTATTCTTTCAAAAAACCTTATACTGAATCTGGACGAGGAAACAAATAAGATTACGATTGTACTTTCAATAAACGGAAATGAAAACGGTAAAATATGAAGCGGTATTGAATGAAATGTTCTTAAAATAACAAACAAAATCGATTCGATTAAAACCGTATTAACCCCAATATAAATAAGTCTGGCAAGTTCATCAATACTGGCAGTTGCCCAGAATCTTCTATATAGATCGAAAAAATAAAATATTGTTAATTTTAACACGGAGAATAATACTGTAGCAAAAAGAATAGCGCTTCCGTATTTGGAATAATCTATATTACCGTCCAATCGCATAAAAACTGTTAAATACGGCGCAATTAGACAAATAAATAAATCTATAAAGAAAAAATGTCTGTTTCTTAAACGTTTTGTAAAACGAGCTATGTTTTTATATGGCATTTTTGGTTTTAATTTTTAACTTTTTAATATAGAAATATTATATACAAAATAAATTATTAATACGGCAAAAATCAATACTATTTTCGAAATTCTTAGGTTCTTATTTAACTTATTTTATTATACTTTCCTTTGATTCTCTTTACTTGACCACATTCGCCAGTTGTCCAATATTTTTAATATTTTTTTTTAAAATCATGGGTTTCATTTACCAATAATAATTTTATAACTCTTCATTTTAAATTTCTTTGTACTCATTTCTAATCACTATGTTTTGGATAATCAATCTTCTATAATCCATACCCTATCGAAAAAGCAATTAAATTTCCTTCATATAACAATAATTTTTTATTTAATTTTTCGTCAATATTCTTATAATCAAATTTTAAATTGAAGTTATGCAATATTTCATAACTTAGATTACAGCCATATTCAACAACTTGATTTTTCTCGCCCCATAAAAACGTTTGATAATCCTGATATCTTAATTCGTCAAAACTTTCCTCTGAACCTTTTCTAACAACGGAATAATACAAATTGAAGTTTAGCCCGCGTATAATTCTTTTCTTAAAAGACAAATAAATTTGATCTGCGTTGCTTCCAATCCAATGTCCCATTTCATAACCGTAATTTGCGTAAGTCTGCGCTTTATCAACGTGAAAATATACAAATGGATTTATCCTCGAATATTCTAAAATTAATTCACTTTCCGGAATTATTGGATCAATAGATTTTATTCCTAAATTATAAGCAACTGCCTGCGGATAATCAGAATTACCGGCAGATAATTCATCAATAAATATAGAACCATAAAATTTAGTTTTTAATGTAAAATTTTTATACCAAATTGAAGCAAATAATTGCGCGTTTCCCGCGCTTTCATCGGGATCAGTTAAATAATGATCCGCGAGCCTGAAAAATGCTACGGGAATTAAATAAATAGGCTCAAATCTGTCACTGTAAATAACAGATTCCCCAAGTGAAATATTTAAACTACTCAGCGGTGTAAATGAAAACATATGAGTCACAAAATATTTTTCAATTTTTGGATAATGATCTCTTGAAGTACCAATCCTTATATCGGATGAATCAATAATTTGCGAATTTAAATATCCATGAATGTAAGAAAATCTAAACCAATCGGAATGTTGAGCCTCAAATTTAATGAATGGAAAAGACGGCGCTTTATCGGATAAAATCAATTTACCGTTTTCACCGCTGCCGTAATAGTTAAAATCTTTACCGAGAGTTAAGCTTCCCCAACTCCAAGAATAATTTATATTGGCATTCATTCTATCAAAATCAAAACCGTTAGTTTGACCGACTTTGAATTCATAACCGGTCAATGATGTAAATTTGCGATAACGATCTAAATTGTCTCCTCTTGGATGATTATCACAAAACTGAAGCTCAAAGCCAAAATTATTTCCAAAATTCCCATACAACCTTAATCCGTTTGAATAACTCCATAAACTTCCGTTCCGGAATGAATTATATGAATACCCAAGAATAGGATCGATGAATAATCCGAAACTATCATTGCTGTAACTTAAAATTCTAAATCTGTTGTATTTATCAAATCCAAAATTATCATTTTTCAAATCAATCAATTTATGCTTTACTTCATAATCAGTTAAATCAAATCCAAGTTTATCTAATTCAACGGCATATTCTCTAATGTAAAATATAAATTCATTTTCTTCCATTCCGCTAATCTTAACTGAATTATCTCTTATTTGCGATTTATTTTTTGAGTCATTATCAGCAACTGAATTAGTATTTAATGACTTATCATTTTGTTTTTCATTTAGGTTTTGTGAAACTGAAATGCCCATTTTTGAATATTGAAAAATTCTCTGCAGCTTGCCGGCTATTTCCATTCTGCTGTAAGGCATTATCTCTTCGTTTGTCTGAATTATTCCCTTAGCGCTCATTCTTTCAAGAAATGAATAAACACTGCTTGTTGCCGGCTCATAGTTTACTTGGGAGAAAGTTACTGTGAAAAGTGAAATATGAAATATGAAAAAGAAAAAGTTGAAATGTGAAAAGGTAAAGAAGTGGAAACGTGAAAAAGCGGAATTGATAAAATGATTTGGTATATCAAAATTTAAACTTGATATTTTCCTGAAGTTTAGAAAATTTTTATAAAAAGCTAAAAGCCTAATAATATTTATTGACTTAATTTTCATTTTTTATTTATGTATTTATGAAAAGCATTTAGAACTCAAATCAAGTTCAGTGATGATTGATAATTAGATATTAACATGATGCATATAACAAAGTTAAAATAAATTTTTTTGAAACTTTTATTGCTGTTCCAAAAACTTACAATCTTTGATAACTTTCTTGCAGGCCTGAAGATTTTCGTGAACATCATCTATAATTTTGGAAACAAACAAAAGGTTTGAATTCTGTTTTACTAATGAGTTACACCTTTTCCAAACAAGGCGCTGATAAATGTCAAAAATATTATCTTTAGATCAAATCCGAAAGATTTTTTGCTTAAATATTCTTTTTCTAACGCAACCTTATCAGGTAAAGAAAGTTCATCCCTACCATTTATTTGCGCCCATCCTGTTAAACCCGGCAATAATTTATCAACACCTGCAATTATCCTCAATTGCATTAAGTCATCTTGATTATAGAGTGCTGGTCGAGGGCCGACAAAAGCCATATCGCCTCTAATTATATTTAATAAATTTGGCAATTCATCCAGACTTAATTTTCTTAACAGGTGACCGAATTTAAGTAGATACTTCTCAGGATTTTTAAGAAGATGTGTCGCCACATTTGGCGTGTTTTTTTTCATTGTGCGAAATTTATACATAGTAAAAAAAGTGTAATTAATTCCCACTCTTTTTTGAGTAAACAAATATGGAAAACCATCCTCAACAACTATTGCAAGAGTAATAATTAAAAATAAAGGAGATAAAAGAAGTAAAAGCAATAATGCAATAATGCGCTGCATACTTTATCAGTCGGAAAGTGAATAAGGTAATTTTATATATTTTTCTAATTTTGTAGTAGAATAAATATTATCAGTAAGCAGTTTTATACTGTTTTCTTGTAAAAAAATATTATTTAATAATTTACCTAAAGTGTAAGCAGTTTTAGGTATTATCTTTGGAATAGTAATTTGAGTTTTGATATTTGTATAATTCAGTAAATCATTAAAAGTATAAATTTTCTGATCAGCAATATTATATGTTCCGCTTGGCAGTTTGCCTTCTAGTATTTGATTTACAGCATAATATATATTTTTAATATTCAACAAAGATAGTTTGTTTTCACCTTTCCCAACTTTGTAATTTTTACCTTTAATTGTTGTTCTGCGGGTAATATTTAATTTAAATTTTTCTGAATATACTGGTGCAAAACGCAATATCCAGCTTTTGTTACTAAATGTTTTATTTAAATAATTTTCAGCTAGTATTTTTGTTTTTGCATATGGGGAATTTGGATTTAAAATATCTTCCTCACAGTAAAAATCTCGATCCATTTTTTCGCCGTAAACCGAAATTGTACTTGAAAAGATTATTTTTGCAGGAACTTTATCTAACTTCTTCATAGATTCAAGAAGGTTAATCAATGTTATAAAATTGATTTTTTCAAACACCGGATAATCTTGATTTCTGCCCTTGTCATGTGCTAAACCAACTAAAAATATCAATACATCAAAATGAATTTGCTGATTTATAAAATTTTCAACTCTCTTTATATCTGTTAAATCTAAATCACAATAATTATTGGAAATATGTGCCCCTTTCCCAATACCAAACAAATGATAATGACTCTTTAATTCGTTGAATAGGTAGGAACCAATTATTCCGTTCTGACCGGCTAGAAGTATTTTCATTTAATTATGGGACTAATTGAATTATGTAGTTTCAGCATTTTATCGAAAATAATATGATCTGAAAATTCTGCTTTAACTTGAAGCTGAGAATTTACTGACATAGATTTTCTTTTTCAATATCGTTACATAACATAATAATATTGTTTTTTATTTCTTGCGGTCCTAAGTTCTTTAATACAATACCATTATAATTATTTTTTACAACTTCTTTGCAACCCGGATTATCAGAACAAATTATTGGAATGCCAAATGATGCGGCTTCTAATAGTGCTTTTGGTACACCTTCTCCATACTTGGTCGGAAAAAGAAAAATATCGGTATCTTGATAAACTTTTGTCATATCCTCAACATGATCTAGCCATAAAATATTTTTGCTATTCTTTAACTGTTCGAGATAAGATAACGGAATAGCTTCGGGGTTTTGTTCGTCTGGTTTTCCAGCTAAAAGAAATGTAATGGAATTATTACCATCCAGTTCAAATAGTTTTGCTGTTTCAATGATTTCTTTTACTCCTTTCGACCAAAGCATTCGACCGGCAAAAAGAACATTAAAATTGTTTTTTATCAAAATTTCTTTTGACGGCTGAACTGCAACACCTACACCTTTAATAAAAAAAATATGTTCATGATTAGTAATTTTATTTGCAACAAGAAATTCATTATCTGAGGAATTTTGAACAATTGTATAAGACTTCTTTTTTAGTAAAATACCTAAGCCAGATTTTAGAATGTACTCTTTTAGATTTTGTTTCAAACCATGTGATGTTGTTAGGTAGCCTAAACCAGATATTGCATTACAATTACGACTTTGGATAAAAATAAACTGGAAAAAAAACCAAATACTATTGGTTTTAACGCAACATTATGCAGTATTACATTTTGTTTCTTTTTAGTTCGCTTCTAATAAATATTATATTACTTACAAATCTAAAAGGATTTTTATCATTCCTATTCCAGTTTATATTTACTAACTCAAAACCGCTTTGTTCTAATAATAATTTATATTTTGAAACTTTTGTAATTAAAGTAACAGTAAAACCATTTGCTATTAAAATTTTGCAATTGGTAATCTATGTGAAACAAAATACCAGTCTTCAGTAACTATAAAAACAATATGCATATGATTTTATGAAAAATTAAAAGTGTATTTTTAATTTATTTAAAATAATTGTAAGTTCTTCATTTTTAAGAACAATTAATGTAAAGATATAAAATCCAAATCCAGAAATCGAACCAATAGAAAAATTAATATAGTAATTATTTGTTAATGCTAACCAATCATTAACATAAAAAACAAACAACATTACTATTAGGCCTATTATTACTTTAAGTATAAGATTTAAAAAATTATTAAAATTGCCGTTGACTAACTTTCTAATAAAAAGTACTGTAAAGTAAAATAAAAAAAAGGTGGAAATAGATGTTCCTAAAGCTAATCCTACTGCCCTGAAATGTTGAACTAATATTATACTAAAAACAATATTTATTAAAATTGACACTACACTCAAGATTAAGGGCTTTTACTATCTTGAAAAGAATAAAATATTTTATTTAATATTTCTTTAAAACCATAAAATAACATAGAAATCGAATAGGCAATATAAACTTCAGAAGTTAAGAGCACATTAGAAATACTGAATTCACCCTTTTATAAATAATGTTTTTTGCTATTTCAATTTTTAATTGGCTTATTTCTTTTTTAACAATAAGATCCGAAAAGATTGGATACATTATTGTACTTATTACCAAAACAAACATCCCTGAAGAAAAATTCATTAATCGGTTTGCATAATTCAAAGCTGAGATATTACCCTCATTTAAACTAGAACCTAATGAAGTATCAATTATGACGTTAAGTTGTTCAACAACAATACTTAAAAATACAGGAAAATCATTATCTGCATTTTTTAAAAGTAGTATCATTAAAATTTAAATTAATTTTATATTTAAAATCTTTAACAAAAATATATTTCTGAATTGGAATTTGTATAACCCAAGAAAGAACACCACTTATTGCTATAATATAAATACCTAAATCTTTTGCAAAAATAAGTATTGATAGAAGCACCATTAAGTTATTTATTAAGTGTATGACTTGTTGTCCAAAATATCTTTTATTTACATACTGTAAAGATGAAAAGATTCCAACTATAATATTAAAAACAAAAGATAGACAAACAATTCTTGTAAGGTTAATAGCTAAAGTTTTAGTTCTAAAATCAAAAGCTGGTGCAATCAAAGAAATTATTTTAGGAGCCAAAACAACACCAACTATAGATAAAAATAAAGAAATAATAGCATAAAAAGTAATTACATTGTTTGCAAATTTATCTGCCTCAGTTTTCCCAATTGAAAGCCTTCGTTCATTATACAATGGTAAAAATACAAAGGCAATTGTAGTATAAAATCCTAAAAAGAAAAGTGAAGGGACACTATTTGCAACGAAATATGCATCTGTTTTATAATTAGATCCAAAACACCTGATATTACGATATCTTTTCCAAAGGCTATAATTTTACCACTTACTGTAAGTAACACTACAATCAAACTTGATTTTAGTAAAGTATCTTTCTTTTGCTCATTTAACATTAATGCCAAAAATAACCTTCGCTCATTGAATTTATTCTTAATCTTATTACTCTAATTTTTTAAAATAATCTATGTATTAGTAAAAAATTAAAGAATATTTACATTTTGGATAAATAAAATTGTAACGTTTATGTTGAAATGACCACATCAAAATAAAGAAAATGGTTGATAAGTAACCTTCAGGAGTATGTAATAATTGGTTATTGGCAGGCACAAAAATTAATCCAAGTGTTAAAATAGAAAATAAAATAATTGAAAAAGGATTTTTATATTTTGCTTCTTGCCAAGTGATTGCATAAATATAACCTATAGGAATAAAAATAAATAACGTACCAACAAAAGTAAAAGCAGATGCAAACCAGGAAAATATTGAATGCCATTTTGACTCACCCCACCCAGTTGCTGCACCAACTCTATATGGGTAAGTTTCAGAAATACTTACAGGCAAACCAACAATTTTATCAAGAAATATTGTTAAAGAATAAGAGTGACCAACAAAAAAGTCCAAACAAATGGTAGATTTAATGCAAAGGATAAACCAAATAAACCATTAGTAAAGTAAAAAGTTAAAATACTTGCTGCTAGGCCAAGATTTATGCCTAATATTGAGAAAAAAATGTTGTCGGTATCATATTGCATTAAAGGATTTGCTGCATAATTTATATTAAGATCAGTCACACCTAAGGCACTATATCTCATATTTAACACAAATAGCAACCTCAGCAATACCTACTAACACCATAATAATGGGTTTTATATTTTTTTTAATCCAAGAAATTTTTGCCCCATCTTTTTTTGTATATTCCTTAAAAAAAAGTGAAACAGACAAAAAATTATAATATCGCCAAATTGTTTTTGTCTTCCTTGACCAACGGTATTAATAAAAATCATTAAAAAATAAGTAAGTATTACAAGTACTTTATTTTTTTTATTTAAAATATTAAAATAGAATGGACCTAAAATCAATACGGTTAAAAGTGGAACTTGCAGAAATATTTTAATTATTTGCCAAATACTATAATTCGCCTGACCTCTTATATAACCTCGATATGCATTTTGGTATGCTTCCCCTAAACTAAATAACGAAAAATTTGCATCCTTGCTTAAAACCATACTTATAAAATCCCCAAGTTCCATAAATACTGCAAGAATAATCGCAAATTTCAAAATTTTTAATATTTTATTATAATCTCTTGTATTATCTGGTCTAAGGGTAACATTTAGGTATGAATGAACACCCCTTGAATATCCAAAAGAAAAAAATAGTACAAAAAAAGATATGTAAATTAAAACTGAAAATTTGTCATACCCAATGTATTTTACAGGTCCCCAAAAACTAAGGAATAATACTGAATAAATATATATATTAAAGATTCTTAATGGTTTATAGTTAAATTTATTCATGATACAATAAGAGTACAGTTTTCTAAATTGATTTTGTTATGAAATCTATTCATAATTATAATTTTTCAAGAAAATCAATCATTTTTTCCTTATAGTTATTATAATCAAAAATGTTACTTTCCAAACAATTATTACTCATTTTAAAATTTCATCTTTTAAGTGATAAGATATATTTCATTTTAATTTCTTGTTCATTTTTATTACTTATACTTAAATAATAACCGTTAAGTCCATCTTCTAAAAAATTTTCAATATTTGACATTTTATTGGTTATAACTCGTGTACCTCATGCAATTGATTAAGATCACTTAGTTGGAAATACTGCTTCAGTTACTCTATCACTTTCTCTTAAAAATATTGTAAAATCATGATTTTTTATTTCTTTTAGGATTTCATCATGACATTTTCTTCCATTAAAAATTATATTGTTAGCTAAATTATTTAATATGTCTTCATGTTCTGTATAAACAGACAAGTAATTTTCCTTTGTTATACCGTAAATATTCAAAATAAAATTTTTATGATTATTTGATATTCTATAGAAAAGTGAAATAATCTTGTCAAGTCTATCCTTTATTGATTTACGCTTTTTATCAATTCTTTTTATTGTAAACGGGCTGCCTGCATAAAGAAATCTAATTTTTTTATCATTATTATTTTCAGTCTTTTGTATTTTCATCAAACTTTTATTATCAAATATTGTTGGGACTTCAATAACATTGCATTTATTTTTTTTATAATAATGATTTAAAAATTTACTAGTGGCAATTACTCCATTAGCTTTCTTATGTTCGTATCGCATTCTTAAAGTTGAATCTAACCATTTTGTAAAATTAAAAATTATTCCTCCGCCACGTCCACTATACCATTCAGTAGCATCAGAAATAGTAAAAAACCCCATCTTTTTTTACTTTTTCTTAACCTATACTGAATTAAAAATGGATGATTGTAAAATACTAAAGCAAATAAATCATTTTTATAGTACCTTTTAATTAAAAATTCCAAATCATATATAGACCCAATATATTTCAACCAATTTATAGAACTTTTAGGATAAGAAACAGCCCATGAGTCAAATCCAAAATATTTAGTTTTTGTTGTCTCAATTTTCGAATTATCAGAAAGATATTTATCAATCCCTATAAAAACCACATTATAACCTAATTCTCTGAAAAGTTTTCCAACAGCCACTACTCTTTGAGCTGCTGCATTTCTATCTGGTAATTCAAAACCACCAATGTATAAAATTGTTTTTTTAATTTTATTCATTAACTAACGCAAATTTGTATTTACAATGTAAAATCAATCAAAATCAAGATTATAAAAATCATATAAAATACTATTGTCTTTCATAAAATCTTTAAGTTCTTTAAAACATCTGGAAATAATTTTTATTTTCAGTTTTAATTTGTTTTCTAGAATCAACTAAACTTTTGTCAATTTTAAACTTATAATTTGGTTTTATAGTTAATCTTCTTTTAAAACTTCATTCAATATTGAAAGTAATTCAAATTTGGTTATTTTTTTGAAAGGAGCCAAATTATATAATCCAGTAAGATTATTTTCAATTGCTATTTTTATTGATTTCGCTAATTCTAAAGTAGTGACCCCATTCCACAAAGCATTTTTTATAACCAAAAAACTGAATCTTCTTGTTTTCAAAAACCAATCCATTAATTCTTCTGATTGATTTTGAGTACAAGGGCCAATTTTGAGGTACGAATTGTTAAATCCTTGGCATTGTTAATTTCACCGAATGCTTTTGTTTTACCATAATTGTCTTTTGCATCTGATAACGATTCTTCTAAATAATCACCCTTTTTTCCAGAAAATACACAATCAGTGCTGATTGTAATTAGTTTGTTATCTGTATCTTTTAGTAAAGTAGCAATATAATTAGGTAAATAAGAATTTATATAGATAGCTTTGTCAAATTTATTATTTGACTCTTCTATTAAAATACTTAGTGTATTAATTATGATCGTCTCTTTAAATCCACTTAATAAATTCTCTATTTTTTTTGGTGATGCTATATCTATTTTATTTCCAATACCACTAAAATTTTCATTGAGATAATAATCAAGAATTCTATAATTTTTTATTCTCTTGAAATAAAGATAAATAACATGACCTAACATTGTATCTGTACCAAGTAATAATATTTTTTTTATATTTTTCATAAATTATTTGTACCAAACTTCACGATTTACATATTCTATATAAGATAATATTATTCTAATTACTTTTACACTAACGTTATTAACATCATAATCACTAACCACAGAAATTTGCTTTTTATTGTCTTTTTGATCTACAACAACATTTATAGAGTCAATAACATTTTCAGCTTTAAGTCCTGACATAATTACAGTTCCTTCATCCATAGCCTCAGGTCTTTCGTGGGCTTGTCTAATCATTATTGCAGGAATTTTAAGATTGACGATTCTTCAGAAATGGTTCCACTGTCAGAAATTACGCAAAATGCATTCTCCTGTAACTTAACATATTCGAAAAAACCAAAAGGCTTTAAAATTTTAATAAATTGCTTTTATTTTTATAATTTATTTTCTCCATCTTTTTTCTAGTTCTTGGATGTGTTGAAATTAATATTGGAAATTATATAATCCAGCAAGAATCTCGAGTGTTTTTAATAATTCTTCAAAATTAAATTCAGAATCAACATTTTCTTCACGATGAATACTTACAATAAAATATTTATTTGTTTCAATTTTAAGTTCCTTTAAGATGTTAGTATTTTCTATTTTCTTTGAATAATATGTCAAGACTTCTTTCATGCATGACCCTGTTTTAATAACAGTCTCTGGATTTAGCCCTTCATTTAGTAAATAATTTCTGGCATGATCAGAAAGAGGCATATTGATATCACTTAAATGGTCAACAATTTTTCTCTGTTTAATTCTTCTGGAACTTTGATCGAAACATCTATTACCAGCTTCCATATGGAAAATTGGTATTTTTCTTCTTTAGCCGGAATTACACTTAGGCAACTATTTGTATCCCCATAAAGTAAAATAGCATCTGGCTTTTCTTTTTCTAATATTGGGTCAATTTTTATTATAACTTTACCAATTGTTTCCGCAGCATTTTGGCCTGCAGCTTCTAAAAATAATCCGGTTTTTTAACTTCTAATTGTTCAAAAAATATTTCATTTAATTCGTAATCATAATTTTGACCAGTATGAACTAATATATGATTTGTATATTTTTCTAACTCAGCCATTACCCGACTCAATTTAATAATTTCTGGCCTTGTTCCAACAATAGTCGCTACCTTTATCATAATTTTATTCTCCAATATAAATTATTATTATTCATATAAATGATTTAAATGTTCCTTAATAAAATGCAAATCTAACAGCATTTTTTTTAATTCAGTATGATTTAATCTTTTTGCATTATGAGAATTATATGTTAATAAATCACTTTTTCTGTGTGTACCTTCAGAAAAATATTTACTATAATTTAAATCTCGATCATCAGGTCTAACTCGATAATAATCGCCAAGGTCTTCTGCAACTAAACATTCTTCATCTGTTAATAATGATTCATAAAGTTTTTCTCCGTGCCTTGTCCCAATAATTTGGATTTCATTTTTAGCTTCAAAAATTTCTAAAAGTATTAATGCTAATTCTTTTATTGTACATGCGGGTGCTTTTTGAACAAATAAATCTCCTGAATTTCCATTCTCAAATGCAAATAAAACTAATTCAACAGCATTTTCTAACGACATCATATATCTAGTCATATCTGGATTTGTAACAGTTAGTGGCCTTCCCGCTTTAATCTGATCAATAAATAGAGGGATTACTGAACCTCTGGAAGCCATTACATTACCATATCTAGTTCCGATAAAAATTGTTTTATCAGTTAATCTAGACTTGGCAACATAAAGCTTTTCCATTAGTGCTTTAGAAATACCCATAGCGTTAATCGGGTAAACAGCTTTATCTGTGCTAAGACAAATAACCTTTTTTACACCCATTTTTATTGATGCATTTAAAACATTTTCTGTTCCCAGTACGTTAGTATTGGCAGCTTCCATCGGGAAAAACTCACTTGAAGGGACTTGTTTTAACGCCGCGGCATGGAATATAAAATCTACCCCCTCCAAAGCCCTTTCAATAGAGTTATATGTACGAACATCTCCTAAATAAAATTTTAATCTTGAATCGTTATATTTTTTTCGCATATCATCCTGTTTTTTCTCATCACGGCTGAAAATTCTGATTTCACCTATTCCTGTATTCATAAATCGATCCATTACTGCGTTGCCGAATGAACCGGTACCGCCAGTAATAAGCAGCGTTTTTTGTTCAAACATTTTCCCTCTCGTTATATTTTATTATATTTTATTATATTATATCTAATTATATTATTCTAATATTATCTTATTTTAGTTACAGACTTTAATGTTTTTCTTGCGCAAAATTCCCAAAAATGATTTTCATTAATCTGATAATCTTCATCTATAATTTTATAATTAATTAACATTATCAATTTATCTTTAAAATCTAAATTTATGTCTTTATAAGAAAAAATAGATGTTTGATAATTAAAATCCGAAGATATTTTCTTTAAAAGATTCCAATTCTTGATATAGTATTGGTATTCTGTTTACCAACGCTTCCTTAAACGGCAACCAAATGATTCGCAAAGAGAAGGAGCAACAAAAATATCTGCTTTATTAAAATAATTTGCAAATCCTCATATTTTGCAGCGGTAACCAATTTAATAAACTCATTTTTTGGGTCCAGTTTGCTTAAGATCAATTTTAGTTTTTTTGTTCCGTATTTAGCCTCAGGTCCCACAATTTTTAATTCTAAATTTTTATAGTCATTTTTTAACTCAGAAATTTTAAATACTAACGGGACTAAATTTTTATGTAAAGCATGGCTTGATACAGTCAATAATTTAATTTTCTCACTTTTGTTTTTTGTTATTGTGTTTTCATTTCTTGCATTTGAAAGAAAGTTTTTACTTACACCATGATGAATTACTGTATCAGTATAATTATTTTTTTTAAGAAACTTTTCAATTTTTGTTTTGATTGAACTGGATACGTAAATTATTCCGATGTTTTTTTATAAGTAAGAAGCATCATTTTTTTTTTAACTTTAGAACATAGAAAAATAGTGTACCTTTATAAAAGGATTGACCTTTAGTGTCAAATGGCAACATACTTTGAGCTAATGCAATAAAAGGTTTAAAATTACCTAAATAAATACCGCCCGGGAAAACATAATTGAACACTTATTTTGCCTAGCTTCCTTTCCAACTTTAATTTCTGCCAATTAATGCATTAAATGAATTCTTGTTTGGCAAAACTACATAATCAATGAAATTGGCTTGGGTAAATTTTCATAAGTTTTTCCTGTTACCCAGACGATAATTTTTTCAAATTTATCTAGTTTGGGATCAGCATTTGCCAGTAGTTCTTTTAGATAAACTAAAGATCCTCCATTTCTCTAATATTATGGGCATCAATACCAATAATCATAAATTTTCGTACTTATATTTTTATTAAGCTTTATTTATTCCCATCTTTGCAAGCATGCATTAGTTAAAAATGCTGCTCAATTTAGTAATCTTGGCAGTTTATTTTAACATTTATTTAATTATTTATAAAAATATTAATATTTGAGTATTTCATAAAAATCGATCCTGAAAAAATAAAATATAATGGGAGAACAGCAGAACCCACCCCAATCCACCATGATTCAATTTGAGCATAAAAGTTCAGCGAAATTAAGAAATGCAAAAGCAAATTTTAATAATTTAATTTCTAAGTCATTTACCGTATTTTCACACCCACTTAGATTTAAGAAATTTTTATCCTTAAATGTTTTAATTATTTTAAACCACATTATTTTCAAAGGAATTCCTATTACATATAAAAACAAGATTAGTCCAATTATCCCAGTTTCTTCAATTATAGCCAAAATGCTTATGGTTTTTTCCCTTCTGTAAATTTCACCTTCAGCGGTTTTATCAAAATACCCAAGCAAAGGATCATTAAACCTAGTGTCACTAATTCCATATCCCAAGCCAAAAGTCCGCCTCTTAAAGCTGAATCCCATGAATACTTAATTGTCAAAGACCTTCTTTCACCAAAATAATTTTCATTTTTTACTAATGTCACACTATTTTTTGAAGTATAGTTTGCAGTAAAGTATACAGTTGCAAAAATTATAAACACAAATAATAAAATGTAAGAAAGTGTTTTTACAAATGAAGTGGTTAAAATAAAAAAATAGACAAAGTGATAAAAAAGACTTAAAATTGCTGCCTAGAAGTACTAAGTCCTATAATGATTAAATTTATTATAATTAAAAACATTGCGATTTTTTTTTTTTTTTCATTTAACATTAAAACTAACTGCGCCAGAAAGATAAATATACTGTCCTAATTATTCTGATGATTTGTAAAACCTATAAACCTAAACCATGTCCGCCTGTCCATGCATTATTTAAGTACTTAAAATAAGTGAGAAAATAGATACCGATACTATACCGTAATTAATCAGCAATAATGAATTTAGAAGTATTTTGTAATTTTGCTTGTTATTTGTGATCCTATTATAGTTTGAACCTAAAACAGTAATTAAAAAATGGCGCGTTGAAGTGTGAATATTGGATACTCAGACCAAATTGCTGTTAAAGTTACCCAAATTAGAATCCTATTACGAAATAACAATATTTTTATTAAGTCCTGTTTAGGTAAATCTGTTTTCAAACCGCTAATTGCATAAAGTAAAAGTAAAAGAGGCAAATAAAATACAATTTATTTACTAGAGGAACCCTCTTGAAAACAAAGATAGGTTAAATATAGAAGAGAAATATATTTGAATACTTGATTCAACTATAAAGTTAAAAGACTTTTCCGGTTTGAATTGGCTATGATTATTTTACTTACAGAAATACTTTTTACAATAAAATTTTTACTTGACAACAGTGTAAAAGTAGAATGTACTTACTATGCTATTAAGCAAAGAAGTCTTAGCGTTATGACTTGGAAATAAGATATATAGTACTAGGTTAGAATAAAGCAAAATTAGTGGAGAAATTTTTGATATTTGACACTGAGCACTATTAATAATAAATTAAATAAGATGCTATTCAAGTGGTACTGTATTACCGTATATACTGCATAAATAATTAAAAATATATGATAAGTATGTTTTAGTAATTCATTGTCGATATCTCAGGTACTTTGGGAAAATAGTAAACAACAGAAAATGCAGCTATACTTCTATATAACACAGCCAACGTAACATAGAAACAAACGCATTCTTTATTTTTCTCTTTTTCATTATCTTTCGCCGTATAGATTGTATGTTCCATAATATTACCAAGATAAGCTTCTGGCGACGTTATACCCCGATATGAAAGTAGTAAGAATTGGCGATTTTAAGATTAAAATAATGGTTAAGAATGTATTTGTCAGCGATAAACGCAAATCCTAATGAGGCATTAACAATAAATGCGGCAAATCTTAATTTGTAATATCAGTATAACTGCCGTCACCTTTATAATCTTTCCAATTATTATAATAAATTAAAAGCATCCATAAAATCCGGGCAATAGGGAAAACGTGAAATAATTCATAGATCTGAGTTTTTCAATAAAATAAACAAAGATGAAATTAAGATAGGTCCCATAAATAATTTATAATAAAATAATTTCTACAACTTTACCTTCAAATAAGTTTTTCATGATAAAAATATTTATGAATATATAGAAAAAGAATATACAAATATTACGGTGGTATATATATATTCATTATAGTCTTCCCTATTGACTGACACCGTTATTATAATCATAATTGCGACATTAAAACCAAGGCGAATAATTGTAAATGTTGAACTTTTATTCTATTTATCGCGAAATCAAACCAAGTTTGGAAATAATATTACAATTATTGAAGTGTAATAAATTTTGTTAAATTATTGTATTCTATTCCAGTCGTAATGTAAGGTATTACTAGAAAACAATTTACTAATGAAAAAAAGTTCTACCTATGTAAAGTAACTTTTCAGTAAGGCAAATTAAATGGTTAAAGTGCTCAGTTAATCCAGAATTAATTGTATTGATAGCTATAATTACTTTCAACTGGCATTTAAAACCTTTTTCAATAATATATTTAAAAAGTATTTTAAATTGTATTAGGCATTACAATTCTAAGTATATGATTGAAGGTACTTCAAATTTTGGAACTGTTAAAAAAATATCGATCGTGGCGATATTCTCAACATATTTAATATGTTTAAATTTTATAATTTTAAATAAATAACTTTAATAATTTATATAAATTAGTTAAATAATAATTATATCTATTTCCAATCATGTTTTTAACATATTTAACATTACTTTAATTTTATTACAGCTTCGCCATATCAGTCACATGGATATTTAAAATTTAATAAATTTATTATATAATGTATTAATAGAGCAATATATAATTATTTGTAATTGAAGCAATTATTTGGGAACTATTTTTTTGTTAAAATGTTAACTTATTGTAATTAAAGAAGTTAAATGAATTTTAATTAAAATGGGGTTAAAAATATATTGCAAATAAATAGAATAAATTTATTGAAGGGATTTTAAAATTGATTAAATTGGGCTTATTTTCATTGATCTGGCTTAATCCAAATACGAATTTCAATTTAATAAGTCTAGTTAATGCAGCTTAGGAGTTTAAATATTTTAAGAATTTGAATCTACTATTACTTTCTCTCTTTCGATTTTCGTCGTTTTGATACGTTACGCGCTTTCAGCTTCTCTCCTTTGCTCAACGACCGCAAGATTATTTCTTATTAAAACAATTTACTTTTAAATCACCGGTTACTGATTAATGCCGATGGATGGGTAATTTTTTGACTTGTAATTAGGCATGTATCGAAGTAACATTTCACGTTTCTTAATGTTAATCAAACCAATTACTTTATTATCGATAAATTTATAAGTCTGCTCGATTTATCACAATGAGCGATCCCCATTTTTCATCGAATTTTAATTTCTGTCCCGCTTCACTGAACCAGCCAATTATTTTGCGGGATTTGACCACCAACGCAAAATCCGGAACATCTTTTGTTACAACTGAACCGGTTCCAACAAACGCGAATCTCCCTATTGAATGTCCGCAAACTATAGTTGAATTGGCTCCAATGACTCTCCTTCTTTAACCAAAGTCTTTATATAATATTGGGCCCCTAATTATGATATTTACTTCTCGGATCCAAACATTTGTAAAAAACCATTGACGGTCCGCAGAACACATACAATCTTCTAAAGTTACGCTTCTTCATACACACGAAACATTATTTTGGACTTTCACAAAATTCCAAGAGTTATATTATTCGGATATTAACATTTTGACCTAGTACACATTTTTACCTAATTTAGCTCCGCTTAACGTGAAAAATGTCATATTTTAAAACTTCGCCAATTTCTTTACGTTATCATCAACGACTGTAAAATATCTCTATAACATTTTTTCCTCGCCTATATATTTTCCAGCTAGAAATTGAATTTATTTATTTTTGATTGATTCTTAATTCTCATCACTCATTACATGGATAAGAATCACTTCCCAAGAATCGGATGGGCATATTCAGCTTTATCATCAACTGCATTTCTGATTTCATGCAAAATTCACCGTATTGTCTTGCGTCATTTAATCCAAACCCTACCATTTAAAATTGACTGATAACTTCAGTAAGTTCCGTAAAACCGTCACTGAAATGAAATTCTTCACCGTCAAGTTTAGAAGGCGAGAACGGTAAATAAGCCATTTTCACAACTGTTTAAAGAGCGGTCCTGATTTTTCACAATAATAAAACCATCTGATGTTTGCGCGTTCAAACTTAAAACTGCTTACTTTTCGGCTGTTCAAATATAAATTTTATTTGTCTAGACTTCATGAAACTCATCCTAACATATCAAAAAAATGAAACCCGATATTTGTTGCTACTCCATGATTTTTCAACCCTTTCCACAATAATCATACCACGAACTCTTGATGTAATGTGTTAGAATAAATTTTCATGCTTTGAATTTTCTTCTGTTTCCTACTTTATTTTTCAAATCAATTATTGCTTGATGTTCTCTAAGCTGAAGTATATTATAGATTTTTTTTCCAGTCTCATTTTCCAGTTCTTCTAAAGCGTCTAGATTCCATGGATTCAACACAATCGGTTTTCACAAATAGTCAGCGTCCGTTCTTACGGCTAAACGTATGGGAGGTTGTTCAAAAATTCATGAACAAATACTTAAATAATGTATTCTTTCACTTATCGATTTTCTATGGACATTTCCACATATCTTTCAAATCTTTCAAAGTCAACAAAAACCAACATTTGGGAAATAGCGGTCAAGAATTCTACAGAATCATGTGGATTCAATGTCAGTGATTAAATTATTACCTGTATCTTTAGCTGCTTGAAGATGCCTTGGCGCGATATATCCGGCAACGCCGGTAATGGCAAAATTTTTCATAATTTATTATTTTAGTTCCTTTAAATTCTAATATTAAAGCATATTTAAAAGTAGATCTGAAATTCGTTTACTTAGCCAATCCATCTCCATAGGATTAAGGCAGAATTTGGGCTATTTTTCATAAGCAGATTTATCATCAATAACAGAAGATCTCCTACACCCGGTAATTATTTTTAGCTTATCCGTACCAACTAATTTTACTGCACCCTCATTTAAAGCTTCTGGTCGTTCTTGTATCATCTCTTCATAACCAAAACAGGCTTTATTTAACTTAGCTTCTCTTGAACACCGCTTGAATCAGTTAAAATTATTTCAGAATTCACTGACTAATGAAATAAAAATGGAAGATATGTCTGAGGATTGTAAGCAGTTTAATATTTCTTTTCTACCAAGAATTTTATTAACCGGTTCCTGAACATTTGGATTTAAATGTACCGGATATATAAAATGATAATTGTTATATTTATCTGCAAGTTGAGCAATGGATTCGCAGATGTTGGTTAAACCTTCGCCAAAATTTTCCCTTCTATGCCCGGTTATTAAAACATATGGCTTCAATTCTTCTATTTTAACTTCTTTAGTCCATCAATAAATTTGATTAACTTCATTAACTTTATCAATAGCTAGATAAAGAGCATCAATAACTGTATTGCCGGTTAAAAATATTCTATCCTTTGGAATTCCTTCATTTAGTAAATTATTCATTGATATTTTTATTAAAGCAAATGCGGTTCAGCTATTCTTGATGTCAAAACTCTATTCATCTCTTCAGAAACGGAGAATATTTTAAACGTTCCTAATCCGGCTTCAACACTACCAACTTTAATTTTATGATAAAATGCAACTAAGGAAACAGCCATTACCGTTGTTATATCTCCTTGAACCAGAACTATATCATAGTTGATAACTTTAAAATAATCATCAATAGAAGAAATAACTTTTGCGGTTAATTTACCAGGTGATTGGTTTGGCTGCATTAAATCTAAATCTAAGATCCTGAACAATATCAAATATTTCTAAAACTTGATCAAGCATTTCTCCATGTTGAGCAGTAACGCAGATATTAACTTCAAAGTTACTATTCTTTTTAATTCAATAAT